>JBDTXF010000647.1:0-1899 GCA_040006355.1 Nocardioidaceae bacterium
GCACGCCGGTCGGGGGTGACCTCCGACGCGGTACGTCGGTGGCGGAAACGGTTCAGCAACAGGGGGACCGACGGTCGGGACCATCGCCAAGGGTCGGGGGCGCAAACCGTGGCTGCCGGCCGGCACGACCGAGCGGGTGCTCAAAGCGACCCGGTCAGGCACCCCGCCGGGCGGGAGCACGCATTGGTCAACCCGGTCGGGCCACCCATCTGGGAGTCGGCAAGGACGCCGTGGCGCAGATCTGGCGCGACCACGGCCTGAAACCGTGGAAGGTCGAGACGTTCAAGATCAGCACCGATCCGCACTTTGAGGCCAAGCTCGTCGACGTGGTCGGTCTCTACCTGAACCCGCCCGAGCGGGCGGCAGTGTTCAGCTTCGATGAGCAGACCCAGTGCCAGGCGTTGGACCGCACTCAGCCCTCGCTCCGATGAAACGTGGCCGGGGTGCGAGCATGACCCACGACGACCAAACCCCACGGCACCATCGACCTGTTCGTCGCGATGAATATTGCTACCGGGCAGGTGCACACCCCACCTCGAGCTCTTGGACCAACCTGATCGAGCGGTGGTTCAAGGAACTGCCCGACAGACGCCTACGCCGGGGAGTGTTCACCAGCGTCACCGAGCTCACCGAGCTCATCACCGTGTGGGCCGACCACTGGAACACCGACCCGAAGTCCTTCATCTGGAGAGCCACCGCCGACGACATCATCACCAGAGTCGCCCGCGGCCGCGAGACCCTCCGCCTCGTCACATCACAGACACACCACCAGCCGTCGAGACGGCCCGCTGCCGGAGGACCGGGCTCAGTCGCCGGCCGTGGCGGCGGGCTTGCCGCTGGTGCGGCGGCGACGGTTGCGGCTGCGGGGGGCCTCGGCGCCCTCGACACCGTCCTGCTGGGCGGCGGGCGCCGACGACGAGCCGGTCGCTGCCGCCTGCTGCTGCTGTGCCGCGGGAGCGGCCGCGTCGACCGGCTGACCGCTGCGCGTCCGGCTGCGGCCGCGGTCGCGGCGGGGACGGTCCTCGCGGGGGCCCCTGTCTCGTGAGCCGTCCCGTGAGCCGTCCCGTGAGCCGCCACGCGACCCGCCGGGCTTGTCGCCCGAACGGGGGGCCCGCGGCTCCTGCGGCTTCTCCGGCTTGAGCCGTCCCTTGGTCCCCGGCGCGATGCCCATGTCGTGGAAGAAGTGCTCGGACGTCGAGTAGGTCTCGGCCGGGTCGTCGAACGGCAGGTCGAGCATCTTGTTGATCACCTTCCAGCGCGTCACGTCGGCCCAGTCGACGAACGTCACGGCGATCCCGGAGGCGCCGGCGCGGCCGGTGCGGCCGATCCGGTGGACGTAGGTCTTCTCGTCCTCCGGGCAGCTGTAGTTGATCACGTGGGTGACGTCCGCGACGTCGATGCCACGGGCAGCCACGTCGGTGGCGACGAGCACCCGGAGCTTGCCCTCGCGGAACCTGGCCAGCGCCTTCTCGCGCGCGACCTGCTGCATGTCGCCGTGCAGCGGGCTGGCGTCGAAGCCGCGCTCCTCGAGGTCCTCCGCGAGCCGCTGGGCGGCACGCTTGGTGCGGGTGAAGACGATCGTGAGACCGGAGTTCTCGCTCTGCAGGATGCGCGAGATGAGCTCGGGCTTGTCCAGGTCGTGCACCTGGTAGATGAACTGCGCGGTTGCCGGGACGGTCTGCTGGGCGTCCCCGGACTCGGCCCGGATGTTCATCGGGTGCCGCATGTGCGTGCGGGCCAGGGAGACGATCGCCCCGGGCATCGTCGCCGAGAACAGCATCGTCTGGCGCGTCTCCGGTGTCTTGGCGATCAGCCGCTCGACGTCCGGCAGGAAGCCGAGGTCGAGCATCTCGTCGGCCTCGTCGAGGACCAGCACCTTGATGTGGGAGAGGTCCAGGG
>JBDTXF010000648.1:0-1894 GCA_040006355.1 Nocardioidaceae bacterium
ATCCACTCGACTCGATGCCCGTCGTTGGCTCCCATGGGGCCACCCATCACGATGATGGCGGACAGGTCGACGTGGCTGGGAAGGGGCTCCTTCCACAGTCGAACCGTGTGAACCGTGGCCGCGGCGTTGAGGTACGTGTCGTAGGCGCCCGGGCCCTCGGATTCCACGTGGCGCAATTCGAGGATCGGAAAGTCTGCAGTCTCAGTCACGAGCCGTCCAAGCAGGATGGCTGAGTCCCACGTGGTTCTCCTGAATCGTTGAGGCCTCGCCGCGCGGCTTCCCGGTCAGTGGCCAGAGCGTTCTCGCGGTTGATCGAACGGCGCGTGTGGAAGCCGAGCATATGGCACCAGTCCGGGTGAGTACATGACCTTGGCGAGCAGCACCACGACGTGGCCCCGCGGGAGTTCTCCAGCAGCCTGCTGAGGAAATCCTTCAGCGCGCCGGTGATGGCTGGTCTGGCGGACGGCGGTCATCGCCACCGACCTGAACTGCACGAATACCTCAAAGTCCTGAACTCTTGCGCCTTACGAAAGCGAGCGCCTACCTGCTGGGGTGCCCTGGGCTTCACAGGAGGCCACGGCGCAGTCCGTTCGCCCTAGCGGGCCCGTAGATCCAGGGTTTTGCGGTCCGGTCCACTTTGGCGGATCGCGGTGGTGAGAGCGCGACGAGATCAACAGCCATCAGCATTCCGGGCCGGCGCTCCTCTCCGGTGACGGCGTGGAAGGTGTCGCTGGGAGGGGCGTCTCACCCGGTTCGCCGCCCGATGGTTGTCCGTCACGGATAGAGCTCCAGGCCGCACGTACGTGGCTGTGCATCACCGACTCCGCCCAGCCTGGGTCCCCGGCTCGGAGCGCGTCCACCAGCTCGTGGTGGTGGGCCAGGCTCCGCCGGAGTGCCTCGGGGGAGTAGTGGGAGAAGGTGCGCCAGACGAGGGGTACGTCGACCACGGCACTCACCAGGTGGACCAGCCGCACGTGTCCGGCGGCTTCGAGCACGAGTTGGTGGAACTCGTTGTTGAGACGGGTGATCTCGTCGATGTCGGGGCGCTCCTGCGCCGCGCAACGGTCCATCTCGACCGCGAGGCTGTCGAGCCGACCGAGCTCGGCCAAGCCGCTGGTGGCCGCTCGGGCACTTCCCCACGGCTCGAGGATCGAGCGCAGGCTGAAGATCTCGTCGAGGTCGGCCGACGTCCAGCTCTCCACCCGGACGCCGCGGTTCGGCTCGTGCCGGGCCAGCCCCTCGGCGGTCAGGCGCTGGAGGGCCTCGCGGATCGGGGTGCGGCTCACCCCCAGCTCGGTGGCCAGGTCGCCCTCACGCAGCCAGTCGCCGCCCGCGCGCTGGCCGGTGATGATCTGCCGGCGCACCTCTCCGTATGCGTACTCGGCCGCGCCACGGCCCTCCACCGGGATCTGCTCCGCCATGACGCCAGACCCTATGCACATGTGTATGCAATTACCAGAGCGAGGGTTGACCCATCTGGCGTGATGTGGCTAATGTCAGGCAAATCCTGGTGATGGTCCTCACGTCGACCTGACAAGGTGTATACGAAGTGAGGTTCCTGGTGACTGGCGGTGATGTCCTCCCCCTTGACGACATCCGGGTGGTGGAGCTCGGTCAGCTGCTGGCTGGCCCGTTCTGCGGTCAGCTGCTCGGCGACTTCGGAGCCGAGGTGATCAAGGTCGAGGACCCCGGAACCGGGGATCCGATGCGTCAGTGGGGCCGGGAGAAGCCCTATGGCAAGTCCCTGTGGTGGCCTGTGGTGGCGCGGAACAAGAAGTCCATCACCGCGAACCTGCGCACGGAGCAGGGACAGGTCCTGCTGCGAGAGCTGATCGGCCACGCCGACGTGCTGATCGAGAACTTCCGCCCAGGCACACTGGAGCGCTGGGGGCTC
>JBDTXF010000649.1:0-1889 GCA_040006355.1 Nocardioidaceae bacterium
AGCGGGCACTGCTGCTGACCATCAACGGGATCTCGGCCGGCCTGCGCAACACCGGCTAGCGACCAGGGTGATGGTGAGGCCTGGCCCGTGCACCGCGGACAGTCTTGCGGGCGGTCGTGTCGAGCGGTGTGCGGGCCGTCCACCGTCGTCAGCGTCGTCGGACTCGACCCTTCCGCCGGGGGCTGTCAGGTGCGTCGGGTGAAGGTGATTTTTCCGTGGGGGAGGTGGGTGGTGTCGTAGGTGGGGTCGTGGGCTTTGGTGTGGTGGTGGGGGCATAGGAGGCGGCCGTTGGTGAGGCTGGTGTGTCCTCCGTGGGACCAGGGGGTGTCGTGGTGGGCGTGGCACCAGGCGGCGGGTCGGGTGCATCCGTCGGTGGTGCAGCCGCCTTGTTCGATGGTCAGGGCGATGCGTTGGGGTTCGGTGTGCAGGCGGCGGGTGCGGCCGAGGTCGAGGACGACGGAGCGGCCGTCGATGAGGCGGCGGATGACGGCGGGGATGATCTCGGCGTCGCAGGCGAGGCGTCGGGCGAGGGAGGCGGAGATGGGTGTGCCGGTGTTGAGGTGGGCGGTGCCGAGGCCGGTGAGGAGCTGGTCGTAGTCGAGCAGGACCACGACGGTGGCGTTGACGCCGCCGCTGGTCGGCAGCCGGGTCGGGTCGAGGCGCTCGAGGAGCTCGCTGAACGCGGCACCGAGCAGCTCCGGCCGGGGCCGCCGGGGCCGCCGCGGCCGCGGCGTGCCGTGCGGGGACTCACCCGTCCCGGTGCCAGTGCCTGCGGCGGTGCTGCTGCCGGGGTCGGTGCTGGTGCTGTCGGTGTGGGTGCTGGTGTTGGTCTGGTGGTGGGTGGGGTTGGTGAATGCTTCGAGGGCGGTGGTGAGCATGGCGGCGTGCAGGGTGCTGATCTTGAACCGTCCGGTGTGGGTGCCGTCGCCGTTGTCGAACAGCTGGAGGCTGGTGGCCCGGGCGGCAGCGGCCTCTTCGGTGCGGAGGCGGCGGCCGAGGGCCTCATCAGCGGTGTCGGGGTCGATGACGTCCAGGACGTGTCGGGCCAGTCGCTTCAGGGTCCGGGCGTCGTGCTCACCGGCGAGGGCAAGCAGGTGCTTCTCGACCCGCCCGACCAGGTCCGGCTCCGCGGTCACCACAGCGGTGGGGAGACCGGTGACGGTCTCGGCGATGACCCGGGCGTGCTCGGTGTCCACCGCGCCGGCCGCCAGAGCAGCACGGGTCTCACCCAGGCACGTGTCCAGGGTGGTCGCGAGCTTCACGTCGCGGTGAGCCACAGAGACCGGGACCCGGGTGTGCTGGGCGAGCCATGCTGCGGTGGAGGTGGCACCGCACTCCCCGACCACCCCAGCCACCCCAGCGCCGCCGGTAGTGCCGGTGCTGGTGTCGATGCCGGTGATGCCGGTGGTGCCGGTAGTGGTCGCGGTGTGGGTGGCGTCGGCGCGGTCCCCGGCGGCGAGCACCCGGAGCCGGACCTCCTCGATCCGGGCCTGCGCCCGGGCCAGGTCGATCAGCACGTGACGTTGCTCGGGGGCGGTCATCGACCACGCGGGGGTGTCGGCGAGCCGGTCCAGGACCCCGTGGACCCGGACCGCGAACTCCACCAGCGGGTGACCCGCGGTGCTGGTCCGGATGGTGTCGGTCATACCACGATTATCCCAAACACGCGACCGGATAGGAACACCTGTTCGAACATCTGTGGACAGAGATCGCCAGTCGTCTGGCACCCCGGATGTGCAGCTGCCGTCTCGTGGTGCGCACAGCTAGAGGTCGGGCTCGGTGAGGACTGATGGCGCCAGGTCGAGGTCCGGCACCAGCTCCCCGAGCAGGTCGCGGACCCGTCCGTCGAGGTCGGCGACGATCGCCCGGACCGTGGCGGCGTCCTGGCC
>JBDTXF010000650.1:0-1879 GCA_040006355.1 Nocardioidaceae bacterium
GTGGACACCCACGTGCAGGAGAAGCCGCTGTCGATCGCGCTGCGCGAGATCAACGAGGACCTGCTGACGTGTGAGGACATCGACCCCGACGCCGAGGCCGCGGCTTCCACCGGGCGCTGAGCCTCCGCGCAGATGGCCAGCCGTCCGGAACGCGCCGTCGGGCCGCACGTCGTGCTGGGCGTGAGCGGCGGCATCGCCGCCTACAAGTCCTGCGAGCTGCTGCGCCGGCTCGCCGAGTCCGGCTACGACGTCACGGTCGTGCCGACCGCCGCGGCCCTGGAGTTCGTCGGCGCCCCCACGTGGGCCGCACTGTCCGGCAAGCCGGTCTCCTCCGAGGTGTGGCACAGCGTGCACGAGGTCCCGCACGTGCGGATCGGGCAGAGCGCCGACCTGGTGGTCGTCGCGCCCGCGACCGCCGACGTGCTGGCGAAGGCGGCCCACGGGCTCGCCGACGACCTGCTGTCCAACACCCTGCTCACCGCCCGCTGCCCTGTCGTGTTCGCCCCGGCGATGCACACCGAGATGTGGGAGCACCCGGCCACCCAGGAGAACGTCGCGACCCTGCGTCGCCGTGGCAGCCTGGTGATCGAGCCCGCGGAGGGCCGGCTGACCGGCGCCGACAGCGGCAAAGGTCGGTTCCCCGAGCCCTCGGAGATCTTCGAGGTCGCCCGCGAGGTGCTGGCCCGCGCCGGCAGCGCCAACCTGCTGGACCTGGCCGGTCGCCACGTGGTGGTATCCGCCGGAGGCACGCGGGAGTATCTCGACCCGGTGCGGTTCCTCGGCAACCGCTCCTCGGGCCTGCAGGGCTACGCCCTGGCCCGTGCGGCCGCCGCCCGTGGCGCCGAGGTGACCCTGCTCGCCGCCAACGTGGCGCTGACGGATCCGGCGGGGGTGAAGGTCGTGCACGTCGAGACGACCGAGCAGCTGCGCGAGGCCGTCGTGGCCGCAGCCTCGACCGCGGACGCCGTGGTGATGGCCGCCGCTCCGGCCGACTTCCGGCCCCGCGCGCTGAGCGGGACCAAGATCAAGAAGACCGCCGACGGCTCGGTGCCGAGCCTGGAGCTCGAGCAGAACCCCGACATCCTGGCCGAGATCTCCCGCGACCGCCCTCGTCCGGGCACCGTGGTGGTCGGCTTCGCGGCCGAGACCGGTGACGCGACCGGCTCCGTGCTGGACCTAGCGCGGGCGAAGCTGGCCCGCAAGGGCTGCGACCTTCTGGTGATGAACGACGTCGGAGGGGGCCAGGTGTTCGGCAGCCCCGACAACGAGGGCGTCGTACTCGATGCCTCCGGAGGGGCGACACCTGTGCCGCGGGGCTCGAAGTCCGCCCTGGCCCACGTCGTGTGGGACCGGGTCGCAGCTCTCCTCGACCACGCCTGACTGAGACTGGTCGGTGCGCCCACCCGGGGCCAGGTATCTTTGCCGCGGACCGAGAACGACTACACATCAAGGGGTACGACGACGTGGCTGGACGCCTTTTCACCTCCGAGTCCGTGACCGAGGGACATCCGGACAAGATCGCCGACCAGATCAGCGACACGGTCCTCGACGCGATGCTCGAGCAGGACGCCATGAGCCGGGTCGCAGTGGAGACACTGCTGACCACCGGCCTCGTGGTGGTGGCCGGTGAGGTGACCACCACGGGCTACGTCGACGTCAAGGAGATCGTCCGCAAGCGGATCCTCTCGATCGGCTACGACTCCTCGCTCAAGGGCTTCGACGGCCACTCCTGCGGCGTGATGGTCGCGATCGGCGGTCAGTCCGGCGACATCGCCCAGGGCGTCGACACCGGCTACGAGTCGCGCAGCGAGAGCTCGGTCGACCCGATGGACAAGCAGGGCGCCGGCGACCAGGGCCTGATGTTCGGCTACGCCTGCGA
>JBDTXF010000651.1:0-1874 GCA_040006355.1 Nocardioidaceae bacterium
ATGGTCGAGGGTTCGCTCAGTCCGCAGCTTTTTGCGGACGTCGTCGGAACCCTGTCCGGAGACCTCGACGAGGGTCTCGGTGACCTCACCGGCCCGGACGACGAGATCTCCGGAGCGGAGCTCGACGACGAGCGAGACGGGGTGCGGGGTGTCGAAGCGCTGCTGCATGGTGGTGCTCCTGTTCTCGGCACGAGGGCGTGCTCGGCTCCCGGGCCGGCGTGTGCCGGTCGGTGATGGGTGATGGGTGCTGGTTGCTGAAGGCTGCTGGGGCCTAGACCCAGCCGGTCATCCGCTTGCCCCGCTGCCGACCGTCGGAGCGACCGGGGCCGGGTGGGCTCGCATGGTGGTCGAGGAAGGGCACTCCGGACAGGTCGATGTCGACGCTGAGCGCGCGGTCCCGGGTGGCGGATCGGACCGCGTTCACGATCCAGCTGTTCAGGGAGTGGCCGGCGCCGACGGCGAGCTCCTCGGCCCTGGCCTTCAGCGACTCGGGGATCCGCAGGGTGATCCGCGCGACGGCACCGTCCGAGCCGTCCTGATCGGTCCCGTCCGGCGCTCCGCCCGACGTCTCGTCCGCGGACTCGGTGCCGTCCGAGGTGGTGGCGGCCGCGGTCTTGTTGCCGGACGCCCACGTCGTGGACGTCCGGGGCGCGGCCGTCTGCATCGGCACGGTGGGGACGTCGACCACGAACTGCGGCTCGCGGCCGCGGAGCCGGACGTCGATGGAGCCCGCGGAGAGCTCGGCGGTGATCTCGGCGGCCGCCTGGGACAGCGCGTCCATCAGGGTCAGCCTGACCGCGGGGTCGAGCGCCAGGACGAGCCTCTCGGCCGCGGCCATGGCCTCCGGGCCGCCGGCCGAGGCGGCTGCGGCGAGGTCGTGCCGGAGATTGTCGACGTAGGGCGTGAGGTCCATGCGCACCACTATGACATCATCATGGTGTCAGGTCAACCGCCTGTAGCGTCACGTCGGTGTCATAGTGATGTCAGAATGGTGCGGGACGGGCTACGCGTCCTTGGCTGGCCCGTTCATCGGCTCGGAGTCGGCGCCGGGCTGGTCCTCCTCGGCGGCCTTCTCGGCGGGGTCGTCGTCGCCTCCGGCCACGCCCGGAGCCTCGGTGCGGGCGGACTCCACCTCGGGGTCCGGCTCCTTGGCCGCGGCCGCGTCGGCGCCCACGTCCTGGGGGTCGCTCACGGTGTTCTCGGTCTGGGTCACGTCGCCGGCCTTCGGCTCTGCCTGGGTGGCTACGGACGTCGCGGCTGCGACCGGCCTGTCGAGCACGGCGGTGCCGCCGCCTGTCGCCGGGCGCTTCACCGACGCCAGGAGGAGCTGGGCGACGTCGAGGACCTCGACCTCCTCGCGGGCGTTGCCGCCGGCCTGGAGCGAGGTGAGCCCGTCGGAGAGCATCACCCGGCAGAACGGGCAGCCGACGGCGATCTGGTCGGCGCCGGTCGCCACCGCCTCGGTGGTGCGGTTCATGTTGATCCGCTCGCCGGTCTTCTCCTCCATCCACATGCGGGCGCCGCCGGCGCCGCAGCAGAAGGACCGCTCGCTGTTGCGAGGCATCTCGGTCAGCTCGGCGTCGGGGATGATGTTGAGCAGCTCGCGCGGTGGGGAGTAGACCTGGTTGTGCCGGCCGAGGTAGCACGGGTCGTGGTAGGTGATCGAGCGCTTCGGGGCACCGGTCTCGGCGGCGACGGGCGTGAGCCGGCCCTCGCGGACCAGCCGGTTGAGCAGCTGGGTGTGGTGCACGACCTCGAGCTCCACGCCGAACTGGGAGTACTCGTTCTTCAGCGTGTTGAAGCAGTGCGCGCAGGTGCTGACGACCTTCTTGACCTTGGTCTCCTTGAACACCTCGGCGTTCTGCATCGCCAGC
>JBDTXF010000652.1:0-1866 GCA_040006355.1 Nocardioidaceae bacterium
AGACGCTGATCGCTCTGCGGCTCAACGGCGAGGCGCTGAGCATCGACCACGGCTATCCGGCCCGGCTGATCGCGCCGAACCGGCCCGGCGTGCTGCAGACCAAGTGGGTCGCCCGGATCGAGGTGGTCTGAGATGCGCCTGACCCGTGGACTCCTCGGCGCCGCAGGCATCGTCCTGGTCCTCATCGGCGCCTACCACCTGGTCGGCACGAGCTTCCCCGACGGTGTGAACATCGTGCTCTGGCTGGCCGGAGGGGTGCTCGCCCACGACGCGGTGATCGCGCCGCTGGTCGTGCTGCTCGCCGTCGCGGTGCTGCCGCGGCTGCCGTCGTGGAGTCGGGCACCCGTGGTCGCCGGGTTCGTGGTGCTCGGCTCGGCGAGCCTGCTGGCCATCCCGGCGATCGGCCGCTTCGGTGCGCGCGTGGACGTCCCGAGCCTGCTGAACCGTCCGTACGGCGCGCTGTGGGTGCTGTTCGCCGCGCTGGTGCTGCTCGTCGTGCTCGCGGGTTCGTTGCTGCGCCGCCACCGTCACACGCCGGAGGGCTGATGGCCCGGGTGCTGGTGGTCGACGACGACCACACCGTGCGCGAGGTGGTGGTGTCCTACCTGCGTGCCGCCCGGCACGACGTGGACGAGGCCGTCGACGGCGAGCAGGCGCTGACGATGCTGCTGGACCGTCCGGCCGACCTCGTGGTGCTCGACCTGATGCTGCCGGGCATCGACGGCCTCGAGGTGTGCCGCCGGGTGCGGGAGACCAGCGACGTCCCGGTGATCATGCTGACCGCGCTCGGCACCGAGACCGACCGAGTAGTGGGTCTCGAGCGTGGCGCGGACGACTATGTGACCAAGCCGTTCAGCCCCCGTGAGCTGGTGCTGCGCGTCGACTCGGTGCTGCGGCGCGCGGGGGAGCGTGCCTCACCGGTCGAGCCCTCGACGGTCACCGACGGAGACCTGGTCGTGGACGCCTCCCGGCACGTGGCCTCGCTGGTCGGTCGCGACCTGTCCCTGACCGCGCGCGAGTTCGACCTGCTGCTGTTCCTGGTGCGCCACCCCGGCGTCGCGTTCTCGCGTGACCACCTGCTGCGTGACGTCTGGGGCTGGTCCTTCGGTGACCAGTCGACGGTGACGGTCCACGTGCGGCGGCTGCGGGAGAAGGTCGAGCCGGACCCGACGCATCCCGGCCGGCTGGTCACGGTCTGGGGAGTCGGCTACCGCTGGGAGCCCTCTCGGTGAGCGACCAGTCGGTGGTGGTGCTCATCGCCGTGGCCTGGTCCGGGACGGTCGGGCTGGTGGGGCTCGCGCTCGCGTGGCCGCTGCGTCGGGTCTCCCTGCGCTGGCAGCCGCTCGGGGTGGCGCTGGTGGCGGTCGCGGCCGTGGTGGCCGGCGTCTTCGGCACGGCCCGCGCGATGTTCCTGTCCGACCACGACTTCCATGTCGTGCTGCTGGTGCTGCTCGTCGCCGGGCTCGTCGCGGTGGTGTTCGCGATGCTGGTCGGGGCGACCGTCGTGCGCTGGTCCCGATCGCTGGCCGAGGACGCCCGCCGCTTCGGTGACAGTGGCCGCTTCGAGTCCGCGGGCGGGGGACCGGTCGAGTTCCAGTCGGTCTCGGCGGAGCTGACCCGCACCAGCGAGCGGCTGGCCGAGTCCCGGGCCCGCGAGACCCGGCTCGAGGAGTCTCGTCGCGAGCTGGTCGCGTGGGTGTCCCATGACCTGCGCACCCCGCTCGCCGGGCTGCGCGCGATGACCGAGGCGCTCGAGGACGGGATGGCCGAGGAGCCGCACCGCTACCACCGGCAGATGCGGACCGAGGTGGACCGGATGGTGCGGATGGTCGACGACCTCTTCGAGCTGTCCCGGATCCACGCCGG
>JBDTXF010000653.1:0-1865 GCA_040006355.1 Nocardioidaceae bacterium
TCGACGGGGTGCGAGTGGTGGCCCTCACCGGCTCGCAGGGCAAGACCAGCACCAAGGACGTGCTCGCCCAGGTGCTGGCGGCCGGAGGCCGGACGGTCGCGACCTTCGGCTCCTTCAACAACGAGCTGGGCCTCCCGCTGACCGTGCTCCGTGCCGACCCCGACACCGAGTTCCTGGTGCTCGAGATGGGTGCCCGGCACGTGGGTGACCTGCGGGCCTCCTGCGAGGTCGCCCCTCCCGACCTCTCCCTGGTGCTCAACGTCGGCAAGGCCCACCTCGGCGAGTTCGGCTCGCAGGCGGCGATCGCCCTGGCCAAGGGCGAGATCGTCGACGCGCTCGGCGAGGACGGCGTCGCGGTGCTGAACGCCGACGACCCGCTGGTCGCGGCGATGGCATCCCGCTCGCGCGGCGAGGTGCGCACGTTCGGCACGGACGCCGACGAGGTCGACGTACGCGTCGAGGGCCTGGGTGTCGACGACCTGGGCCGTCCCTCGTTCACGCTGCGGACCTCGGACGCCGCGGCCGGGGTCTCGATGCGCCTGGTCGGGGAGCACCACGCGGGCAACGCCGCCGCCGCGGCCGTCGTCGCCCTGGCCCTGGGGCTCCCGCTGGAGGGCATCGCCGCCTCCCTGGCCGCCGCGACCGCCACCTCGCGCGGACGGATGGAGGTCACTGACCGCCCGGACGGGGTCACCGTCATCGACGACGCCTACAACGCCAACCCGGACTCGATGCGCGCAGCGCTCAAGTCGCTCGCCATCATCGGGCGCGGGCGCCCCGGATCGCGCACCGTCGCCGTGCTCGGTGAGATGCGTGAGCTGGGCGAGTCGGCGGGCGACGAGCACGACGCGGTGGGCAGACTGGCGGTGCGTCTGGACATCCACCAGCTGCTCGTCGTCGGAGAGGCGGCGAAGCCGATCCACCTGGGAGCTTCGTTGGAGGGGTCGTGGGGGGACGAGTCGGTGTTCGTCGAGGACACCGACGTGGCCACCGCCTGGCTGCGGGAGCATCTCGAGCCCGGCGACGTGGTGCTGTTCAAGGCCTCGAACGCCGTCCGGCTCAGCCGCGTGGCCCAGTCGCTGCTGGCTGAGCGCGGGGCCCGATGAGGGCGATCCTGCTCGCGGGAGGGCTCTCGCTGGTCTTCACGCTGCTCGGCACCCGGTTCGCGATCCGGGTGCTGACCACCAAGGGCTACGGCCAGCTGATCCGCGACGACGGTCCGACCACCCACCACACCAAGCGCGGCACGCCCACGATGGGTGGGCTGGTGATCATCTTGTCGGTGGTGCTGGCCTACTTCCTGGCCGAGCTGATCACCCGCGACGTGCCGTCCTGGTCGGCGCTCCTCCTGCTGTTCCTGCTGACCGGGCTGGGCTTCGTCGGGTTCCTCGACGACTACATCAAGATCGCCAAGCAGCGCAGCCTGGGTCTGCGCAGCAAGGCCAAGTTCGCCGGCCAGACCCTGGTCGCGGTGGTCTTCGGCGCGCTGGCGCTGACCCGGCCCGACGACCGTGGGCAGACCCCTGCCTCCCGGCACATCTCCTTCATCCGGGACTTCGACAACCTCACCCTGCCGGCAGTCGTGGTGGTGCTGCTGATCCTGGTGATGATCTCCGGGTCCAGCAACGCGGTGAACCTCACCGATGGTCTGGACGGTCTCGCGACCGGTGCCTCCACGATGGTGTTCGCCGCCTACACGTTGGTGAACATCTGGCAGAACAACCAGTGGTGTGCGCTGAACGCCGGCAACAAGTGCTACGACGTGCGCGACCCCCTCGACCTCGCGGCGGTCGCCGCCGCCCTGACCGGTGCCTGCTTCGGCTTCCTGTGGTGGAACGCGTCCCCGGCCAAGATCTTCATGGGCG
>JBDTXF010000654.1:0-1862 GCA_040006355.1 Nocardioidaceae bacterium
TCGCCACCCTGGCCGAGGAGGGTGCCGTCGGCATCCGGGTGATCAAGTCCTTCGGCCGCGGACGCTTCGTCGCCGAGGGCTACGACGCCGCCGCCCGCCGGCTCTACGACACCTCGATGGACAAGGTCCGGCTGTCCGCGAAGTTCTGGACGTTCCTCGAGGTGATCCCCAACTTCGCGGTCGTCGTGGTGCTGCTGCTCGGAGCCCTCGGAGTCGGCCGGGGCGACCTCACCTTGGGCACCCTGGTCGCGTTCATCACCTTGATGCTCTCCCTGGTGTGGCCGATCGCCTCGCTGGGCTACATCCTCTCGATGGCTCAGGAGGCGATGACGTCGTCGGCCCGGATCCTGGAGATCTTCGACACCGCGCCCTCGATCGTGTCGGGGACGACCGTCCTGGAGCACCCGCGCGGCCACCTGCGCTTCGAGGGGGTCTCGTTCGCCTTCCCCGACCAGCCCGACGAGCTCGTGCTGCACGACCTCGACCTGGACGTCAGTCCCGGTGAGACCGTCGCGGTGGTCGGGGCGACCGGGTCGGGCAAGACCGTGCTGACCTCGCTGGTCCCCCGGCTGTACGACGTGACCGCCGGCCGCATCACGGTCGACGGGGTCGACGTACGCGACCTGGACCTGGTGAACCTCCGGCAGATCGTGGCGACCGCCTTCGAGGAGCCCACCCTGTTCTCGATGAGCGCGCGGGAGAACCTCCTGCTCGGCCGCCGCGACGCCACCGAGCAGGACGTCGAGGACGCCGTCCAGGTCGCGCAGGCGGGGTTCGTCCACGACCTCCCGTGGGGCCTGGACACCCGGATCGGGGAGCAGGGGATGTCTCTGTCCGGCGGGCAGCGCCAGCGGCTCGCCCTGGCCCGGGCGGTGCTGTCGCAGCCGCGGATCCTGGTGCTCGACGACACCCTGTCGGCCCTCGACGTGCACACCGAGAGGCTCGTGGAGGCAGCCCTGCGCCACGTGCTCCGCGACGCCACCGGCATCGTCGTCGCGCACCGTGCCTCGACGGTCCTGCTGGCGGACAAGGTCGCGCTGCTGCAGGACGGCACGATCACCCACGTCGGCCGGCACAGCGACCTGATGGCCACCGTGCCCGCCTACCGCGACCTGCTCTCGGCAGAGTCGGACCTCGAGGAGGTGGGCGCGTGAGCGAGCCCGCCGGTGAGCAGCAGGAGCAGGAGTGGCGCGGGGTGGCCGCCGAGAACAACGACGACGAGCTGACCCTGCACAGCTCGACGATGCTCCAGGAGCGCTCGCGCCGGCTGCTGACCGACCTGCTGCGGCCCTACCAGCGGCTGATCTGGTGGCTGATGGCGATCGTGCTCGTCGAGAACGCAGCGCGGCTCTCGATCCCCTACCTGGTCAAGGAGGGCATCGACCGCGGCATCCCGCCGATCCGGGCGACCGGGGACACCCGCACGCTGTGGACCGTCGTCGGCATCGTCTTCGGTGCGACGGTGATCCAGGCCGTGGCCCGGCAGACCTTCCTGGTGAAGTCCGGGCGGATCGGCCAGGACATGCTCTTCGACCTGCGTCGCCGGGTGTTCCGGCACTTCCAGCGGCTCAGCCCTGCGTTCCACGACGACTACACCTCGGGCCGGGTGATCTCCCGGCAGACCTCCGACATGGACGCGATCTATGAGATGCTCGAGACCGGGTTCGACGGCCTGGTGACCGCCGCGCTGACCCTGGTGGGGGTCGCGGTTCTGCTGCTCACCCTCGACGTCAAGCTCGCGCTGGTCGCACTGGTCTGCTTCCCGTTCCTGCTGCTGCTCACCAACTGGTTCCGCAAGGAGTCGGCGAAGACCTACCGCGTCACCCGCGAGAAGGTCGCGCTGGTGATCGTGCACTTCGTCG
>JBDTXF010000655.1:0-1853 GCA_040006355.1 Nocardioidaceae bacterium
GGCGACCAGCCGCTGGTCGAGGAGGGCCGCCACCACGGGCCGGTCGGGGTCCTGCTGGAGTCGGCGGACCGCCTCGTCGGCGTCCCAGTCATCGCGCAGCGGGTCGGGACCGAGATGACCGATCAGTGCCTTCTCCCGCGAGGTGTGCACCACGTCGACGACGGGCAGCGACATCCCGTAGGCCGTCGGACCGCTCATCGCCTCCAGCACCACCCGGACGTCGCCCATCAGCCTGGTGGGCAGCCGCCGGCCAGGGCCGACCACCGACCACGAGCCCTGCATCCGCAGGTGCGTGTGCAACGTGAGGTTTCCCGAGAGCCGGGTGAGCAGGTGCTTGCCGTGGGTCTCGTGCTCCACGACGGTGCGTCCGGCCAGGTCCACGGTCGCCACCTTCGGCGTCCGCAGGTCCGAGCGTGCCAGCCGGCGTCCCTTCAGGCCCCGGTCGAGGCGACGGGCCAGCAGGTAGACGCTGTCTCCCTCGGGCATGTCAGCTCCTCTGCTTCGGTGGGAGGGGGAAGAACGCACTGGTGCGGTCGACGTACTCCTCGAAGCCCGGCTTGGAGTCGGCCATGGCCTTCTCGGTCATCGCCGAGCCGGTCTTGGCGATGATCGTGTAGGTCATCAGCGCCGGGCCCACGAGCGAGGCGAGCCCCGCCCACGAGTGCGCTGCGACCAGCCAGATGCCCCACCAGTTGCACACGTCGCCGAAGTAGTTCGGGTGCCGGGTGTAGCGCCACAGCCCCCGGTCCATCACCCGGTCCCCGCTGTCGGGCTCGGCCTTGAACCGCTCGAGCTGCCAGTCGCCGACGCCCTCGAAGAAGACGCCGACGGCCCACAGCAGCACCCCGAGAAGGGTCAGCGGGAGCCAGGAGGACTGGTTGTTCTGACCGATCGAGATCGGCAGGGAGACCACGACCATGAACGCCGCCTGCGGGGCGACCACCTTGAGCAGCGTGGTGCGCGCGCGGGAGCCGTCGGCCTCCTGGATCATCTCCTCGTAGCGCGGGTCCTCGCTGTCGTGGCGGGCCAGGCGACGGCCGTTGTGGGTCGCCAGCCGGATGCCCCAGACCAGGGGCATCGCGACCAGGAGCAGCTGGGTCAGCTGGTCGGGGTGGCCCAGGCTCGACACCGCGAGGCCGACGACGGCGACCACGCCGAAGCCGGCACCCCAGGCGACGTCGACCAGGCTGATCCGGCCGCCCCGGTTGCCGCGGACCCAGAAGACGCCGAACAGCACGGCGCAGCTCAACACGGCTGCGCCGACCGACCAGGCGGCGAGGGAGAGGTGGTTGCCCATCAGAGCCTGTCGAGCGCCTGGGTGAGCGCCTTCTCGGCGTCGTCCCCGAGCTTCTTCAGCGGCAGTGCCATGAACGGGTCGGCCAGCTTCGCCAGCCCGTGCAGGTCGAAGTCCGCACGGTAGGTCACCGTCGTGCCGCCGCCGTCCGCGGGCTCGACGGTGATGGTGTCATGGGTCGTGATGGAGCTGTTCTCGCCCTGCAGGGCGATCCGGCGACCCGGGTCGACCTCGGTGACGGTGTAGACGAGCTCGGTCTCCCTGCCCAGGAACCTCGAGGTGTTGTGGTAGGTCGTTCCCGCACGGCCGTCGCCGGAGGTGCGCTCGATGTGACTCATAGCAGTCTTTTACCCTTCGTCGTCTCCGAGCATGCCACGTTGTTGAGGTTTTTGTTGAAGTTTTCGTGCAGGTATTTGTTGAGGTCCGTCACACTGGTGGCATGACCACGCGCGCCCGCCTGATCCCCACCCGCGTCCCGGCCCACCCGGCCGGGATCGTCCTGGTGCTGCACGGTGGTGCCAGCCGCCGCGACCAGGTCGCGGTCAGCCCCACCCAGCTG
>JBDTXF010000656.1:0-1850 GCA_040006355.1 Nocardioidaceae bacterium
GTGGACTACGACGCGCTGCGCGGCATGGACGACCCCTCCGAGCGGCTGTTCTGATGCGGATCCTCCATCTGACCACCGCCGAGCAGTGGGCGGCTGCCCGGGAGTCCGGGTCCTACACGGCGTCCACTCGCGGCCGGTCGCTGGAGCAGGAGGGCTTCGTCCACTGCTCGCTGGCCCATCAGGTCGACGGGGTCCGCTCGCGGTGGTTCGCCGACGTACCCGACCTGGTGCTCCTCGAGGTCGAGACCGACCTGCTGACCTCTCCGTGGCGCTTCGACGAGGTGTCCGGCACCGACCAGGCCTTCCCGCACGTCTACGGCCCGCTCGACCTCGCCGCCGTGGTCGACGTGCGACCGGCGTGAGCCAGGAGCAGCCCCTCACCGGCGGCACCACCGAGGGCGTCGTCCGGGTCGGGGACACCGTGCGCCGACCGCGCACCGAGCGCTCCCCCGCGGTCGAGGCACTGCTCCTGCACCTCGAGGCGGTCGGCGCCGAGGTCGCCCCGCGGTTCCTCGGGGTCGACGACCGGGGCCGGCAGGTGCTGGAGTACGTCGCGGGGGAGGTGCCGAGCGGCCCGCCGTTCGACCTCGGCGACCCCAGGCTGACCAGTGCGATGCGCCTGGTGCGCCGCCTTCACGACGCCACGGCCGGGACCGCCCTCGCCGGGTCTCACGAGGTGGTCTGCCACGGCGACCTCGGTCCCCACAACACCGTCTTCCGGGGGGAGGAGGCGGTCCGGGTCGTCGACTGGGACGACGAGGTCCGGGGCGGGCGGCGGATCGTCGACGTCGCCCATGCCGTGTGGTGCTACGCGGACCTGGTCGAGGAGGCAGTCCCTGTCGGCGAGCAGGCTCGCCGACTGGAGCTGGCCTGCGAGGCCTATGGCGGCGTGACTCCTGCCGCGGTCGTCGAGGAGCTGCTGGCGCGCTTCCGTCGCGCGCGCGCCCAGGCCGTCGCCGACCACCGCAGCCGAGGTGCCCGGGTCTTCGACGGCCTCGTCGAGTGGACCGAGGAGAATCGTCAGGCCCTGCTCGGACCTGGCTCCTGCGAGACGTAGGCCAACCAGCCGGTCGACAGCCCGATCAGCACCATCCCCGCGACCCCCTGCGGGGCGAAGATGTGGAACTCGTGGACGAGGTAGGCGCCCGGGACCATCAGCACGGCGGGCAGGGCGCGGGTGTGCCGCCGCCACAGCCCGTCGAGGACCACGACCACCGTGGCCAGCAGCAGGGCCTGGGACCCCCACTCGCCGAACGGCCGCCCGATGTCGAAGAGGTAGCGCACCTCGTCGGGACGCGGGACCCCCGGACCGAGCCGGTGGGTGACATAGCCGGCGGCGATGCCGTCGATGACGTCGAGCGCGGAGTAGGCGACGGCGTAGCCGAACGCGAGAAGGACCGCGACGAGCGCCACCGGGTCGCGGCGGCCCTGGAACAGTGCCATCAGGGCGACCCCGACGAGTGGGAAGACGAACAGGCCCGGGACGTGCAGCGTCCACCAGGCCTGGGACGTCGCATAGCTCAGGTGCATCGGATGCACGGTGCCGGCGGCGGCCAGCACGAGGCCGGGGAGGGCCAGCAGGACCGGCCGGAGCGGGACCGCCATCAGCCGGCTGCCCCGACCAGCCCGGTGACCTCGTCGGCGCAGCCCCAGGACAGCGTCACCCCGGCGCCGCCGTGCCCGTAGCAGTGCACCACCCGGGTGCCGTCCCGCTGCTCGGCCTCGAGCCGGACCTCCGGCCGCACCGGTCGCAGGCCCACCTTGTGGCCGAGGACGCCGGCCTGCGCCAGCTCCGGCACGAGCTCGATCGCCCGCTCGAGCACCAGCTCCGCGACGTCCGGGTCGGGACG
>JBDTXF010000657.1:0-1846 GCA_040006355.1 Nocardioidaceae bacterium
CGATGCTCGACGCGGGTGTGCGCGACGTCCGCAACCAGGGGGTGCTGCTCGACGGTGTCAACGCCGACCCGCACGCGCTGCTGGACCTGTGCTTCGCGCTGCTCGACGGCGCGCAGATCATGCCCTACTACTTCTACATGTGCGACATGATCCCGTTCAGCGAGCACTGGCGGGTCTCGGTCGCCGACGCCCAGCGGCTGCAGCACCACCTGATGGGCTACCTCCCCGGCTTCGCGACCCCGCGCATCGTGTGCGACGTGCCCTTCGTCGGCAAGCGCTGGGTGCACCAGCTCGCGGACTACGACCACGAGCGCGGCATCTCCTACTGGACGAAGAACTACCGCACCTCGATCGAGGCCACCGACCCCGAGGCGCTGACCCGCACCTACGCCTACTTCGACCCGATCCACTCCCTGCCCTTGTCCGGCCAGGACTGGTGGCGCCGGCACGCCGACGACGACACCCTCGCCGAGGCCTCCCGCTCCGCCGCGGCCTCCCGCGAGGCGTCCCGCGCCCAGGACGAGTCGGTGGACGAGTCAGTGGACGAGTCGCAGCGGCTGCTGCCCCTCGCCTGACCGCCGACCCGGCGCGTCTGCAGGGCACCATGGGGCCATGACCACCGTCCGGCCGTACGACGAGCGCGACCATGACGCGGTGCTGGCACTGGCCGACCGGCTCACGTCGGGACGACCTCCGTGGCGGAACCTCGACCGGTGGCTGGCCACGGCGCGGGGCTGGGTGGCGGAGTCGATCGCGGCAGCCGACTCCCCGATGCACGCGCTGCACGTCGCTGTCGTGGACGACGTGGTGGTCGGGTTCGTGGCGCTGTCCACGCGCACGCACTTCACCGGTGACGTGGACGCCTACGTCGGGGAGCTGGTGGTCGCACCCGGTCGCGAGCGGCAGGGCATCGGACGCGCACTGCTGGCCGTCGCCGAGTCCTGGGCCCGTGAGCACGGCCTCGTGTCGCTCACCCTCGACACCGGAGCCGTCAACACGGTCGCCCGCCGGGTCTATGCCTCGGCCGGCTTCGTCGAGGAGGACGTCCGACTGACCAAGCGGCTGGACGTGCCGTGACGGGCGGTCAGCGCAGGCTGGTGAGGGACTCGACCAGCCGGGCGACCGGGCTGTCCAGGCTCCACTGCTGCGAGAGGGCGACCAGCCGGTCCGGGTCCACCGGGGTCAGTGGAAGGGTGAGGTCCGGTCGGCCGAGGTCGATCGACCGGGCCACCTCGGTGACGGTCGGTGCGACCTCGAGGTAGTCGGCCGCCGCGACGATCTTGCGCCGCGGGCTCGGCGCGATGTTCGAGTCCGGGTCCTCGGCGGCGGCGCGCAGGCCCGCCATCGTCCCGAAGCGCTGCAGCAGCGTCGCCGCGGTCTTCTCCCCGATCCCGTTCACGCCCGGGAGCCCGTCGGACGGGTCCCCGCGCAGCGCGGCGAAGTCGGCGTACTGGCTCCCGTCGATGCCGTACTTCTCCTGCACCACCGCGTTGGTCACGCGCTCGTGGCGGCCGACCCCGCGAGCGATGTAGAGGATCCGCACCTCCGCGTCGTCGTCCACCAGCTGGAAGAGGTCCCGGTCGCCGGTGACCACGTCGACCGGCATGCCGGCGTCCTGGGACAAGGTGCCGATCACGTCGTCGGCCTCGTAGCCGTCTGCGCCGACGACCGCGATCCCGAACGCCGCGAGGACGTCGCGGATGATCGGCACCTGCACCTCGAGCGGGTCGGGGACGTCTTCGACCGCGGTGGCGCCGGGCACGACGTACTCCACGCGATGCGACTTGTACGACGGGATCAGGTCCACCCGCCACTGCGGCCGCCAGTCGTTGTCCCAGCAGCACGC
>JBDTXF010000658.1:0-1843 GCA_040006355.1 Nocardioidaceae bacterium
CGCCGCCGCAGGCCTGCTCGCCGGACGGCCCGCGACCACGCACTGGGAGTCGCTCGACCTGCTCCACGAGCTCGACCCGACGATCGAGGTGCGCGCCGACACAAGGTATGTCGATGACGGGAACGTCATCACCTGCGCCGGAGTCAGCGCCGGCATCGACATGGCCCTGCACCTGGTCGCCCGCCTCGCCGGGATCGACCGGGCCCGGGAGGTCCGCCGCGCCATCCAGTACGACCCACAACCCCCGGTCTGAGGAGCGCCAAGATGAGCTGCTGCACGATCACCGACCTGGGACAAACCTTGGCCCGCCCCACCCACAGCAGCCTGGGACTTCCGGGTCGTCCGGGTCGGAGCTCACTGGCGACGCAGACGTCCAGGCACCGGAAGAGCCCGCGGTGGTGACGTCGTGACGACGGCGGCCCTCACGTCGGTCCTGGCCTTGGTCCTGGCGTTTGCGTTCCAGAGCGCCCTGGCGCTAGGCGTTCCGTGGGGTGCGATGGCCTACGGCGGCCGCGCCGCGAAGCTGGACGACACTCTGCCCATCGCCTATCGCGTCGTGAGCGCGCTCACCCTTGTCTTCCTGAGCGCGGCCGCGTGGTCAGTCGTTGCCGTGGCTGAGCCCGCTCTATGGGCCTTCGCCGCGATGTTCGCTCTCAACACGCTGGCGAACCTCAATGGACGGCACCCCGTAGAGCGGTGGGCGATGTCTGTGCTGACACTGGGCCTTGCCACCTGCTGCGCAACGCTCGCGTTCATCTGATGCTCATCCGTCGGCACCTGACCGGGCCTGCCTACCCGACGGAGCAACCGTCCGACGCTCTCGTCCATCGGACCGAGGAGCACAGATCGGGCTGACATGGCACTCCTGGCGTTGATGCGAGGTGCGGCGGTGATCGGTGACGGGCGGTAGGGGATTCGACACTCTTCCGTGTGATGTCTCGAAACCGCGTGCCCGGGCCCAGCCAGGCGGACGGCCGAGGTCGCTAGGCCTCCGAGCGAGGCATTGATCGCCGCAGTCGCTCCCGCTGGAGCTCCATGATGTGACAAGGCGGCGCCCAGATGGGGTTAGCCCTTGCCGGGAATGGGTCGGTCGGAGCCATACGGGATGGCCCCGGTGGGCCTGCAGTGCTGCAACGACATGGTCGACTGAATGGACGGACGCATGTCCAGCCGGAACGGCAACCAGATGATGCACGACGGCTGAGTGCGGGCTGAGGGTACTAGCCAGGGCACGCTACATCGTGGTCCTCCCGTCGTACGTCGAACGGTGTGTGCTGAGTGATCTCGCGCCAGCGCCAGGTCAGCACCCTGAGCATCGCCTCGCGGACGATGTCGCCCGACATCTTCGACTGGCCGAGGGTGCGGTCCTGGAAGGTGATGGGTACCTCGGTGATCCGAAGACCCAGACGGCTGGCGCGCCAGGTGTTCTCGATCTGGAAGCAGTAGCCGTCGGACTCCGAGTCGACGGCTCCGATCTGCTCGAGAGCCTCGCGGCGGAACGCCTTGAAACCCGCGGTCGCGTCGTGGACCGGCATACCCAGAACGATACGGACGTAGAGGTTCCCGCCGCGGGAGATGGCTCGGCGGCCGAGCTTCCAGCTGCGCACGCCGCCGCCGTGGACGTAGCGGGAACCGATGGCCATGTCGGCGTCATGCAGAGCGGCGAGGAGGGCCGGAAGGCGCTCGGGCGGGTGGGACAGGTCGGCATCCATCTGCACGATGGCCTCGTAGTCGCCGGCCAGAGCCCGGCCGAACCCGGCCCGGTAGGCCGCGCCGAGTCCGGTCTTCTCGTCACGGACCAGGAGGTGCACCCGATCGCCGAAGGCTGGATGGTTGGTGACGA
>JBDTXF010000659.1:0-1843 GCA_040006355.1 Nocardioidaceae bacterium
CGTGGACCGGGCCCGGGACGCCGGCGCCATGGCCTACGTCGTCAAGCCGTTCAGCAAGCACGACCTGGTGCCCGCGATCGAGATGGCGGTCAGCCGGTTCTCCGAGCTGTTGCTGCTCGAGGCCGAGGTCGCCGACCTCACCGACCGGCTGGAGACCCGCAAGGCGGTGGACCGGGCCAAGGGCGTCCTGCAGCACCAGCTCGACCTGAGCGAGCCGGACGCCTTCCGCTGGATCCAGAAGACCGCCATGGACCTGCGCCTCTCGATGCGCCAGGTCGCCGACGGCGTCGTGACCCATGGACCGTCCCTCGCCGGCGGCGAGGCTCCCGGCTGAACCTCGGAACGGCCCGGTGTGACGTGCGAGGTCACGAAATGGCAACGACCATGATTGCAATTGGGTACGAGAAGCCTGAACGGAACCCGTTAGACGCTAGGTTCACTCCAACAGAGATCGCGGTGTGCATTTTCCCGAGGGGGGAGGGCCCGCGACACATTCGCCATGACGGAGGCTCAATTGATTCGCCCCACTCGCGCCTGGCGCACGGCCGTGGTGCTCGCGACGGCATCGCTGGCACTGACCGCCTGCGGCGGCAGCAGCAGCAACGACAAGGCATCGAGCAGCAGCAGCAGCTCGAGCGCCCCCAGCTCCAGTGCACCCGCCACCAAGGGCGACGGCACCTTCACCGTCGGCACCCTGCTCCCGCAGACCGGTGACCTCGCGTTCCTCGGGCCCCCGGAGTTCGCCGGCGTGCAGACCGCCATCGACGACATCAACGCGGCCGGTGGAGTCAACGGCAAGGACGCCGTCGAGGTCAAGGCCGACTCGGGTGACGGCACGCCGGACATCGCCGGCGCGCAGACCGACAAGCTGCTCAACGCGAATGCTGACGTGGTCCTCGGCGCGGCGTCGTCCTCGGTGTCGCTGAGCGTCATCGACAAGATCACCGGTGCCGGCGTCGTGCAGTTCTCCCCGGCGAACACCTCGCCGGCCCTGGACGACCCCAAGACCGACCCGAAGAACCTCTACTTCCGCACCGCCCCCTCCGACATCCTCCAAGGTGCGGTGATGGCCAACACGGTGATCGGCGACGGCAAGAACAGCGTGGCGATCCTGGCCCGCCAGGACTCCTACGGCGAGCTCCTCGCGGCCCAGATCGAGAAGGGCATCAAGGCCGGCGGCGGCAACGTCGTCACCAAGCAGCTCTACTCGGCCGACGCGCAGAACTTCACCGCCGAGGTCAACAAGGTCGCGGCGTCCAAGCCGGATGCTCTCGTCCTGGTCGCCTTCGACGAGACCAAGAAGATCATCCCGCAGCTGATCGCCAAGGGCGTCGGCCCCCAGGACCTCCAGACCTACTTCGTGGACGGCAACACCGCCGACTACTCGAAGGACTTCCCGAAGGGCACGCTCAAGGGTGTCAAGGCGACCTACCCGGGCGCCGAGCTCACCTCGGACTTCAAGACCCGGATGCTCAAGACCGACCCCAAGCTGAAGGACTTCACCTACGGCCCCGAGGCCTTCGACGCCACCACGCTCTCGGCGCTGGCGGCGATCGAGGCCAAGTCCGATGACCCGACGACCTTCGCGCCGGACATCATCAAGGTCTCGAAGGACGGCACCCAGTGCTCGAGCTTCAAGGACTGTGCGGCCCTGCTGAAGAAGGGCATCGACATCGACTACCAGGGGGTCTCGGGTCCGTGTGACCTGGGCCCGACAGGCAGCCCGACGAAGGCGACGATCGGCATCTTCCAGTACAAGGCCGACAACACCTACGCGAACCTCAAGTACGTCACCGGCGTCATCTGATCCACCGCAGCACAGCGAAGGGGCCCGACCGCCAGG
>JBDTXF010000660.1:0-1841 GCA_040006355.1 Nocardioidaceae bacterium
CCTTCCTGACCCGGCTGCGGGTCGGCCCGAAGCTGGTCGACGCCAAGGGGGTCCCCCAGCTCTACGCCGGCCGGGTCCGGATCTGGCACCTCGTCCTGGTGCTGCTGGCCGGGTTCGTCGCGCTGGGGGTCGCCGTCGCGGCCACTCCGGTCGGCGGTGACTGGTGGTCCTCGGTCGGCGACGGCCGCTCCGACGTACTCCAGTGGATCCAAGGACTGTTCACGTGATCTCGTTCCGCTACCACATCGTCTCGATCGTCTCGGTCTTCCTGGCGCTCGCCATCGGCGTCGCGCTCGGAGGGGGACCGCTCAAAGGCGAGGTGGACAACTCGCTCGTGGACCAGGTCAAGAGCGACCGTGCCACCAAGACGCGGCTGCAGACCCAGATCTCGGGACTGCGCAGCGGCAACACCTTCCTCGACGACTTCGCGGGGACGGTCGCCCCCGGGGTGCTCGCGAACACCCTCCGCGGCCGGGTGGTGACCCTGGTGGTGCTGCCGACCGCGCTGCAGGCGGACGTCGCCGGCCTGAAGGCACTGGTCGTCACGGCAGGCGGCACCGTCGGCGGCACGCTGCGGGTCGGCAACCAGCTCGTCGACGTCGGCAACAAGCAGCTCGTCGACGAGCTGGGCAGCCAGCTTGAGGGCCGGGCGCCGGCACTCTCGATCCCGGCCGATGCGGGTCCCTATGAGCGGATCGGCACCCTCATCGGGCGGGCCATCGGCACCCTCAAGAAGAGCGGGGCGCGCGTGGACGGGACCGCGAGCACCATCCTGGCCGCCCTGGACGCCGCCAGCCTGATGTCGACCGACGGCACGCTGCGTCGACGCGGGGACCTGGTGCTCTTCGTGACCGGGGCCGGCCACGGCACGGCGGCCGCCCAGAAGGGGGCCGGCACGATCATCACCGCCCTGGCCCGGTCGGTCGACGCGGTCACCGCCGGGGCGGTGCTCGCCGGACCTCCCGCGTCCGCCCGCGGCGACGGCCAGGTCAAGGCCCTGCGCGACGACGTGGGGGCGGCCAAGGACGTCTCCACCGTCGACACGCTCGGGCGCACCGCGGGCCAGGTGGTCACCGTGATGGCGCTCGCCGGCCAGGCCGCGGGCAGGACCGGTCAGTACGGCGCCGTGGACGCGGCGGACGGCGCGATGCCCGGCGCCAGCGGCGCGACCGACTGACCGAGTGCCGCAGGACGAGGGGACGCGGGCCGCACCGAAGCGGGTGACCGGCGCGGCTTTCGCGGAGTCGGGGTGGCGCAGGTAGGCTATAACCCCGTGGACGGTTGTCGATCCAGCTCGTCGGGCTGACCATCGCACCGCCTCACCGCACCCCCCTCGCCGGGACCGACCACGGGAGCTCACTTGGCCGCTTCGCAGTACTCATCATCGGGACCGACCAAGCACGTGTTCGTGACCGGTGGCGTCGCCTCGTCCCTGGGCAAGGGGCTGACGGCGTCCAGCCTGGGCAGCCTGCTCAAGGCCCGCGGGCTGCGGGTGACGATGCAGAAGCTCGACCCCTACCTCAACGTGGACCCCGGGACGATGAACCCGTTCCAGCACGGCGAGGTGTTCGTCACCAACGACGGCGCCGAGACCGACCTGGACATCGGGCACTACGAGCGCTTCCTGGACACCGACCTCGCGGGCATCGCGAACGTCACCACCGGGCAGGTGTACTCCCAGGTGATCGCCAAGGAGCGGCGCGGCGACTACCTCGGTGACACCGTCCAGGTGATCCCGCACATCACCAACGAGATCAAGGAGCGGGTCCGCGCGATGGCCGGCCCGGACGTCGACGTGGTGATCACCGAGGTCGGCGGCACGGTCGGCGACATCGAGTCGC
>JBDTXF010000661.1:0-1836 GCA_040006355.1 Nocardioidaceae bacterium
CGCCGGTCCGAGCATCTCCATCTCTTCCTTGAGGGCGGCCGACGCGCGCTGCGACCGTGCTCCGGTTGTAGGAGTTGCACGCGAAGGCGAAGGCGGTGTCGGCGAGGGTGAACGTCAGTCCGCCGTGGCCGGTGGCATGGCCGTTGACCATGTCCTCGCGCACCGTCATCCGCACGGTGGCCCGACCGGGGGCGACGTCGGCCAGCTCCATCCCGAGGGCGCGGCTCGCGGCGTCCCCGGCCCACATCGCGTCCGCGCTGCGACGGGCGACGTCCTGCGCGCTCACAAGACCTTCTCCATCATCGAGACGAGATGCTCCTCGTCGCCGAGGCGCCCCACCTCGACGTACCCGCGAGCAGCGTGGAAGGCCAGCGACGGCGCGTTGCGCGGCACCAGGTTGACCTCCAGGGCGAGCCGGCCGTAGGACGCCGCGACCCGCTCCAGCTCGTCGTACATCAAGGTGCCGAGGCCGCGTCGCCGGAACGGCTCGTGCAGCACCACGCGGTCCAGGTAGTAGAACCGCCGGTGCCGGCCGGTGAAGAAGCGGTAGTTCTCCGAGTCGTAGTCGACGCCGGGGCCGAAGGTCATCACGAAGCCGCCGAAGGCGCCGTCCACGTCGAGCACGTCGAAGCGGTCGGCCTTCTCGCGCAGCTCGTGGAGCCGGTCCTCGTCCATCGGTGCCAGCGCGCTCACGTTGGCATGGTTGAGGGCCAGCACGTCCGCGACGTCGGTGTCGCGCAGGGGTCGCAGGTCAGCCACGCGCCCACCCTAGACGGGCGCTCGAGCCGGCGGGACCGGGCCGGCGACCGCCTCAGCGTGCGGCGGACGTACGCCGGGTCGTGCATCACGTCCTCCCAGGAGAACCGCAGCACCCGCCACCCGCGGACCACGAGGTTGTTGTAGCGCTGGGCGTCCTCGCGCAGCGCCGAGCGGCTCCCGTGCCAGGCGAACGAGTCCGCCTCCGCGACGACCCGCCGCGCCGGGTCCACGAGATCCGGCTGCACCCAGAAGTCCCGGCCCATCACCGGGAGCTAGGGGACCAGGTCGAGCCCGGGCACGTCCACGCCGATCGCGCGCAGCACCGACTCGAAGGGGTTGGCGGCCCTGCCGCTCGCCTGGGCTGCGACCCGCCTGCAGGCCGCGGCGCCGAGCGCGCGGACCGCCGCGGCGACCTCGCGCAGCTTCTCCTCGTCGAGCGACTCGTGCCGCAGCGCCGAGTCCGCGACCGCCAGCGCCTCGTCGAAGGGCAGGTCGAGCAGGCCGTCGACGAGCGTGCGCCGTGGCGTGGTGACCAGACCCTGCCGGTCTGCCGGGGGCCAGGTCCGACCAGTGCACGGTGACGGACGCACGTCGGTCGGCAGGGACCCGCCGGTGTCGGGGCAGCACGACGTCCGGCAGCCGGGGCACGGTCTTCACCTCCCACCCCCAGTGCAGGGCGGCGCTGCGGTGCGACACGGTGCCGCCCAGGGCGTGGGCGGCCCGCAGGGCCTGGTCCGCCAGCGGGAGCGCATAGCGGTCACGGGCGTCCCGCAGCACCTCACCCGACCTCAGCGCGGTGTCCACCGCCGCGCGGGAGGTGACGGCGACCAGCGTGCGCCGGTCGGCCACACCACCCAGCCGGGCGAGCTCGAGTCGGACGTCCACCGGTCCATGATCGCCGCGCGGCGCACGAGGGTGGACAGAACCTGGCCGGCGGTGGATGCGCACGGCGTACGCCGAGGGCTGGGGACGACTTCTGTCCGCAGGTGTACGTCGTGCCTGGCTCCCAGCGGCAGACTGGCGGGGTGGAACCGTTCACCCGTCGCGGCTTCCTCGTCCTCGGTGGCGGGGTGCTGC
>JBDTXF010000662.1:0-1835 GCA_040006355.1 Nocardioidaceae bacterium
CGCAGAACACCTCGCCCGAGCAGATGAAGATGTTCCTGACCCGGCTGGGCTTCGGTTCCAAGATGGTCGTCACCGGCGACGTCACCCAGGTCGACCTCCCCTCGGGGACCAGGAGCGGCCTGCGGATCGTCGAGGACATCCTCATCGGCATCGAGGACGTCGCGTTCAACCGGCTGACCGCGCAGGACGTCGTACGCCACCGGCTGGTCGGGCACATCGTGGCGGCCTACGACACCTACGAGGCGCGCCCGGACCAGCAGACCGACGACCGGCACCGGCGCGGCCCCCGGTCCACCCGCGCGTGAGCGCCGCGGAGCCTGAGATGAGCATCGAGGTCCTCAACGAGTCCGGTGGCGCCGTCGACGCGGCGGGGCTGTCCCGGCTCTCGCGGTTCGTGATGGACCGCATGCGGGTGCACCCGCTGGCCGAGCTGTGCATCAAGCTCGTCGACGAGGCGACCATCGCCGAGCTCAACGAGCGGTGGATGGAGAAGACCGGCCCCACCGACGTGCTGGCCTTCCCGATGGACGAGCTGCGCCCGGGCCTGGTCAACGACGAGCCCGAGGAGGGTGTGCTCGGCGACCTCGTGCTCTGCCTGGCCGTCGCGGAGCGGCAGGCCGCCGAGGCCGGGCACCCCAGCCGCGACGAGCTCCAGCTGCTCACCGTGCACGGCATCTTGCACCTGCTCGGCTACGACCACGCCGAGCCGGACGAGCACAAGGAGATGTTCGACCTGCAGGCGCAGCTGCTGACGCAGTGGCAGGACGCTGACACCGCATGAGCTTCGTCGACGTCTGGCTGCTGGTGCTCGCCGCGGTCTTCGTGCTGGTGGCGGGACTGTTCAGCAGCGCCGACGCGGCGCTGTCGTCGTTCTCGAAGGCCCGGGCGGAGGCGATCGCCGCGCAGGGCACCTCCGGCTCCGCCCGGCTGCTGGAGATCGTCGAGGACCCGCCCCGCTACCTGAACACCGCACTGTTCCTGCGGATGCTCACCGAGATCGCCGCGATCATCCTGGTCACCGTGGTGACGCTCGACCTGTTCGTGTCCGGTGGGGGCTCCGAGTCCGGCCCGGGGACCGACGGCGGCCGGTGGGCGGGGATGGGGGTCTCCCTCGCGGTGATGCTGGTGGTGTCGTTCGTGGCGATCGGCGTCTCGCCCCGCACCGTCGGGCGCCAGCACTCGGAGCGGATCGCCCTGCTCTCCTCCGGTCCGCTGATCGCGGCGACCAAGGTGCTCGGGCCGTTCCCGCGGCTGCTGATCCTGGTCGGCAACGCGGTCACCCCGGGCAGGGGCTTCAGCGAGGGCCCGTTCTCCTCCGAGGCGGAGCTGCGCGAGCTCGTCGACATCGCCGAGGCCAGCAGCGTGATCGAGTCCGGCGAGCGGCAGATGATCCACTCGGTCTTCGAGCTCGGTGACACGCTGGTCCGCGAGGTGATGGTGCCGCGCACCGACGTGGTCTTCATCGAGCGCAACAAGACGCTGCGGCAGGCGATGTCGCTGGCTCTGCGCAGCGGCTACTCCCGGATCCCGGTGATCGGGGATAACCTCGACGACATCGTGGGGTTCGCCTACCTCAAGGACGTCACCAAGCGGGTCTTCGACCGGCACCAGGCCGAGAACACCGAGCGCGTCGAGTCGGTGATGCGGCCGGTGCTCTACGTCCCGGACTCCAAGCCCGTCGACGCGCTGCTGCGCGAGATGCAGGCCGAGCACAAGCACGTCGCGGTGGTCGTCGACGAGTACGGCGGCACCGCCGGGCTGGTCACCATCGAGGACGTCGTGGAGGAGATCGTCGGCGAGATCACCGACGAGTACGACGTGGCCCGGGTCGACGT
>JBDTXF010000663.1:0-1832 GCA_040006355.1 Nocardioidaceae bacterium
GGCGATGTCCTGCCGGGTGCTGACCAGGAGCTGCTTGAGGCATCGGGTGCGTGGCGTGTCGTGCGGCGAGACGTTGACGTCGATGGTGTCGGCCGAGAGCCGTGCCCCGCTGTCGATTCCGTGGCTACGGGCCACCGCGGCAGCCACAGCCATCTCCAAGGCCCGGACAGGTTCATGGGCAGCGACCCGCTCGGCGGCTTGGGTGAAGATTCGGTGCGCGTCGGACGCCGACCCGACGTTGACCGCGATGCGGCCGCGGAGCCGGTCGATGTCCGCGAGAAGCAGCGGGTCCTCAGCGCGCTCACGGGCCTCCGACAACAGCGCGGAGGACCGGGCGGTCTGGCCCGAGGCCCACGCGTTGCGGGCGGCGGCGAGCTGACGACCGACCCTTTCACGAGGGTCGATGGTCAGATCGGCGGCTCGTTCGTGCGCGTCGGCCGCAGCCCGGTAGCCGCCGCGTCGCTCGGCCCGCGCGCCGACCCGGTCGAGGGCGGCAACCAGGTCCCCGTCGGGCCCGTCCGCTGCTGTGGCTCGGTGCCAGGTCGCCCGGTCGGAGTCCTCCAGGCTGTCCAGGGCGTCCGCCAGGGCGCGGTGCACCTGACGGCGTTGACGGCTGGTCGCGGCCTGATAGACCGCCGACCGGACGAGCGGATGCCGGACCGTCACGGTGTCGCCGCTCACGACCAACAGCCCAGAGCGTTCCGCCTCGGCGACCGCGTCCGGGCCGGCACCGATGGCGGCAGCGGCGCGCTGGACGGTCACGAGTCGGCTGGTGTCGTCCGCGACCGCGACCAGCATCACGGTCCGGGCGGGAGCGGTGAGGCGACGGGACCGGTCCAGGAAGACGCGTTCGACACCGGCGGTGAGCATCAGCTGCGGTGGGAGCGGTGCTGTTCCGTCGAGCTGTGCATCGCTCAGGCCGATCGGGAGCTCGACGAGCGCGAGGGGGTTCCCGCCGGTTTCTGCGATGAGCCGGTCGCTGACCTGGACGGACACCGGGACCGGAACGTTCTCGGCGAGCAGGGACCGCACGGACGTCGCGTCCAGGCCCCACAGTCGCAGGGACGGGACCCCCTCTGGTGCGAACGTCCGGTCGTCGGTGTCGCGGGCTGCGAACACCATCGCGACCCGGTCCGCCTCGAGGCGGCGGGTCGCGAACAACAGCGCGTCGGCCGAAGCAGCATCGAGCCAGTGCGCGTCGTCGACCACGCACACGACTGGCCGCTCCTCGGCTGCCTCGGTCAGCATCGACAGGGTCGCGACCGCCACCAGGAACGGCTCAACCGTGCCTGCCTCCTGCCCGAAGGCGACTCGCAACGCGTTCGCCTGCGGAACCGGGAGCTGCTCGATCAGGCCGACGAGCGGTCGCAGGAGGCGGTGGAGGGCCGCGAAGGGCAGCGGGGACTCCGACTCCAGACCCTGAGTACGCAGCACCCGCGCGCCACTCACCGTGGACACGACCTCCGCCAAGAGAGCCGACTTCCCGACGCCGGGTTCCCCGTGCACCACGAGGCTGCCGGCTCTACCCTCGCGGGCCTCCTCGATGAGTGCGACCAGACGCCCCAACTCGAGGTCTCGCCCATGCAGCACGTGGCGACCGTACCGCGGCGCCGGGGGTGCCGATCTGATACGCCCTCCAGCAAACCCGGCGCTTTGACCGGGTTGATCGTCCAGGAACCCAACAACAGTGTCTCCTCGACAGCCCACCAGAAGGAGTCATGATGACCACCCCGAGATCGACGACGACCGCAGCCGGACCCCCCACCCAGCACCAGTTGGCGGTGATGATCTGGCTGGCCGTCTTCCCGACCCTCACCGTCCTCAATCTCGCC
>JBDTXF010000664.1:0-1831 GCA_040006355.1 Nocardioidaceae bacterium
ACGTCGGGTGCGGCGGCGCGCAGCCGCCGCACCGCGGCCCGAGTCAGCCCGCCGCTCGCGACGTGCACGACCCGGCCGCCGCTCGAGATCGCGACCCGGCGACCGGCCTCGGCGGTGACCAGCTCCTCGTTGCCGACGACCGCGATCCGCAGACCCCCGCCCGCGGACGAGCACGCCAGCACCTCGGACGCGGCCGCCCGCGGATCCACTGCCACCAGGTCGGCCAGGCACGCCTCCCAGCCGTCGAGGACGTCGGTGTCGACCGTCGTCGGGTGGTCCGCCGAGGCCAGCGGGTGCCCGGTGACCAGGTCGACCAGGAGCGCCTTGGTGAACGTCGACCCGAAGTCGACGCACACGACGCTCCCGCCGACCCGTGGGTCAGCCAAGTGCCCGGTCGAGGTCGGCGAGCAGGTCCTCGACGGTCTCGATCCCCACCGACAGCCGGATCAGGTCGGCCGGGACCTCGAGCTCGGTGCCGGCCACCGAGGCATGGGTCATCCGGCCGGGGAGCTCGATCAGCGACTCGATGCCACCGAGCGACTCGGCCAGGGTGAAGACGGTCGTGCGGGCACAGGTGTCCAGGGCCTGCTGCTCGCCGCCGGCGACGCGGAACGAGACGATGCCGCCGTACCTCTTCATCTGGCGGCCGGCCACGGCGTGCCCGGGGTGCTCCTCCAGGCCGGGGTAGATCACCTGGGCGACGGCCGGGTGCCCGGCCAGGAACTCCACGACCCTCTCGGCGTTGTCGCAGTGCCGGTCCATCCGCACCCCGAGCGTCTTGAGACCGCGCAGGGTCAGCCACGCGTCGAAGGGACCGGCCACGGCGCCGATGGAGTTCTGGTGGAATGCGACCCTCTCGGCGACGTCGAGGTCCTTGACGACGAGCGCGCCGCCGACGACGTCGGAGTGGCCGCCGCAGTACTTCGTGGTCGAGTGCACGACCACGTCGGCGCCGAGCGTGAGCGGCTGCTGGAGGTACGGCGAGGCGAAGGTGTTGTCCACCACGAGCAGGGCGCCCGCGTCGTGCGCGACGGCGGCCAGCGCCTCGATGTCGCCGATGGTGAGCAGCGGGTTGGTCGGGGTCTCGACCCAGACGATCCTCGTCTCGCCGGGGAGGATCGCGGCCCGCACGGCGTCGACGTCGGACACCGAGGCCGGGGTGTGGCGCAGCCCCCACGGCTCCTCGACCTGGGCGAACAGGCGGTAGGTGCCGCCGTAGGCGTCGTCGGGGATCACCACGTGGTCCCCGGGTGCGCACAGTGCCCGCAGCAGGGTGTGCTCGGCGGCCAGGCCGCTCGCGAAGGCGAAGCCCCGCTCGCCCTCCTCGAGGGCGGCGAGGTTGCCCTCCAGGACGGTCCGGGTGGGGTTGGCGGACCGTGAGTACTCATAGCCGCCACGCAGACCGCCGACGCCGTCCTGCTTGTAGGTGCTGGTCGCGAAGATCGGCGGGATGACAGCGCCGGTCACCGGGTCGGGCTCGTAGCCGGCGTGGATCGCGCGCGTCTCGAAGCCGGACTTCTGGGCGTGCTCTGGGGACTGGTCGGTCATGCCCGCGAGCCTAGCGTCGGGAAGGATCGGGCCCTGCCCTGCGTTGAGCCTCATGACATCTCTCCCGAGACACGAGGAGCCGCGAAGTGCTGTTCAACCGCCGCAAGCTCGAGATCCCCACGCCGGACCAGGCCCTGCCGGGTCGCACCGAGCAGTGGTTCTCCATCGCCGACAAGCACCGGGTGCTCGACGCGCCCGTCGTCACCGACGAGGTCCCCGACGGCTACCAGGTCGCCGTCTTCGGCCTGGGCTGCTTCTGGGGCGCCGAGGAGATCTTCTGGCG
>JBDTXF010000665.1:0-1829 GCA_040006355.1 Nocardioidaceae bacterium
ACCTCGGGCACTGCGTGCGCGACGCGGTCGCGGCCGGCGGTGCGTCCGCGGATGAGAAGGTCGCCGAGGCGTCGGCCGCCATCGCGAGACTGCTGCGCACCTGAGCGTCGGGCGTGCTCGAGCCGAGGGTGCGCGACCGGGCGCTGAGGCTCAGGCGCTGTGGCGGTCCTTCTGGACCGGGATGGAGCTGATCAGGTCGTCCCCGGGCTGGAGGCCGAGGATGCGGTCGATGTCGGCCTGCGGCAGCGGCGTCTGCGCCTCGCTGGCGGCGATGATCAGGTTGGTGGTCAGCTCGACCTCGGCCAGCAGCTCGGAGTCCTCGAGCCGCACGTTCAGCTGGTCGTCCATCATGCCGCTCCCTCCCCGTGCCATCTCACTCCTGACAACGCAGGCCGCATGCCTGCTCAGATCCCCATTGTCCCTGATCGAACGGCCTCTCCCCATAGTCATTTCGGGGAGACGCACAAGACCCCGACGGAAGCCGCCGGGGTCTTGTGGATGCCTGAAGGATCAGGCGCTCTCTCTGCGTGCTCGGAGGTCAGGTGACCTCAGAGGGCGCGGACGTTCTCCGCCTGCGGGCCCTTGGGGCCCTGGGTGACGTCGAACTCGACCTTCTGGTTCTCGTCGAGGGACTTGTAGCCCTGCGACTGGATCGCCGAGTAGTGCACGAAGACGTCGTCGCCGCCGTCCTCCTGCGCAATGAAGCCGAAACCCTTCTCGGCGTTGAACCACTTAACGGTGCCCTGAGCCATGCTGACTTACTCCTCATACGGGGGTCGGGAACCGCCACGTCGGCGGCCCCGCGACAGATGCGGTGAAACGCCGAGCCCCCTTGAAAAGCTAGTGCGGATCAAGAGAAAACGCCGTCGGATCACAAACTCCGCGGGCGTACCTGCTGGAACTTGCATCTGTTGCACCCGAAACTCTACCAAGTTCGGGCCGGATTTCCGAGTGCGGCCCGGACTTGCTTCTCAGGAGGGTCCCAGGACGCCCCGTCCGAGCGTGGTCAGAAGGGCACGTGCGAGCGGCTCGGCCCGGATCGGCTGAGGGCCGACACGGGTCGTTAGGCTGCAGCACACGTCCTCGGGCCTCTAGCTCAACTGGCAGAGCAGCGGACTTTTAATCCGCGGGTTGTGGGTTCGATCCCCACGGGGCCCACCACACCGCAGGTGAGAGGGAAGGACCGTCATGGAAGCCACTGCCGTCACCGCGTCACAGCTGTCGCGACTGCGTCGTTGGAACCTCGGGCTCAGCCTCCTGCACGCCGTGCAGGCTGTCGTCGTGCTCCTCCTGGCGAGCGGGTTCGCCATCACCGTGACGTCGCAGTTCCCGTCCGGCCCACCCGGCGCCGCCGCACCGGCGCCGGAGCCGCTGTTCGACGTCGCGGTCGGTCCTGCGATCGCGGTGTTCCTGGCGCTGGCCGCCCTCGACCACCTGCTCACTGCCACCGTGCTGCGCGCTCGCTACGAGACCGACCTGCGCGCCGGGCTGAATCGCTTCCGGTGGATCGAGTACTCCCTCAGCGCCACCATCATGGTGATCCTCATCGGCTTCTACAACGGGCTCACCGGAGTCAACGAGGTCGTCCTCATCATCGGGGCCAACGTCGCGATGATCCTCTTCGGCTGGCTGCAGGAGCTGATGAACCCGCCCGGCAGGACCCGGACCACGATGCTGCCGTTCTGGTTCGGATGCGTGGCCGGCGCCGCACCCTGGGTCGCCATCCTGGTGAACGTGATCGGTGCGGGTGACCAGGTGCCCGGGTTCGTCTACGGCATCGTCGCGTCGCTGTTCGTGTTCTTCATGAGCTTCGCGCTCAACCAGTGGCT
>JBDTXF010000666.1:0-1829 GCA_040006355.1 Nocardioidaceae bacterium
AGGTGCACGTCGATGGTCTTCGCCGAGGTCCAGAAGTTGGTCTGCCAGACGTCCCGCATCAGCTCTTCGCGGGTGACGATCTCCCCGGGGCGGCTGATCAGCGCGTGCAGGAGGTCGAACTCCTTGTTGGACATCCGGATCTCCAGGCCGTCACGCCAGACCCGACGCGCGGTGGCGTCGAGCTCCACCCCTTGCACACTCATCATGTCGACGAGCGTAAAGGGACAAAACAGACAACGGACCCAGATTCCCGAGATTAGTCCGGAAGGACTACGGCAATGTCTAGACATTCCCGACATATCAGTCGGCCCGTGCGGCCTCAGTTCCGGCGTACGGCGACCGGCTCGACGATCCCGAAGCCGCGGAGCGGGCGGGCCGGCAGCAGCCGGGAGTCGAACTGCCCGGGCGGCAGCAGGTCCGCGGTGGCGCGGTCGGTGATCACCCGGTTGCGCCGCGCCACGCCGGTCAACCGGGCGGCCATGTTGACCGGCGGGCCGAAGACGTCGCCGAGCTGCATGATCACCGAGCCCGTCGAGAGCCCGATGCGTACGTCGGGCAGCCGGTTGTCGTGGCCGATCACCTCGACGATGCTCAGCCCGATGTCCATCGCCCGCACCGGGTCCTCGGAGACGAAGAGCACCGAGTCGCCGAGGGTCTTGATCACCCGGCCGTGGCGGGCCGCGACGACGTCCGCGCAGCGGGACTCGAAGATCTCCACCAGGTCGCCGATCCGGTCCTCGTCGAGCTCGTTGGACAGGGCCGTGAAGCGCACGAGGTCCGCGAACCCGACGGTCACCTGGGTGGTGTGCAGGTCGGCCTCGCTGGCACCCAGCGCCTCGACCCGCGCCACCGCCTGGGCCAGGTGCCGTCGCCAGGAGTAGACGAGCAGCTCCTCGAACGGGCCGCCGACCTGCTGGGTGAGGCGGATCGCGCTGCCGATCCGGCTGCCCGTGGCCTCCGCGCCCGCCTCGAGCTGCTCGACACGGGCGGACAGCGTGGCCACCTGCCAGTCGGCGAGGCGGGCCATCGTCTGGCCGACGGCACGGGTCAGCCGCACCGCGATGTCGAAGTCGATCGCCCCCGAGTCGACGGTGCCCATGATCTGGATCAGGGCCGCCATGTCGGCATCGGTGAACGCCTCCGCGTCGCCGGCCTCGGGGAAGCCGAGCGCCCGCCAGAGCCGGCGGGCCTGGTCCAGCGGGACCCCCGCCGCCTCGGCGACGACCTCGCTGGTCAGCGCGGGCGACTCACCGAGGATCGCCCGCTCGAGCTGCTGGCGGGTGAAGCGGTGCTCAGGTTCCGTCATCGCTGCGGCGCTCCCCCCGGTCCGCCCGGGCGTCACCGCCGTAGAGCAGGTCGCTCATCGCCAGGTGCACCTGCTCGACGTGGGGGATGTCCGGCAGCCGGACGTGCCCCCGGTCGCTGGCGTCGGAGATCACCAGGGTGCCGCAGCCGAGGATGCGGTCCCAGATGCCGTGCTCGTAGGCGACGTCGTTGATCCGCGGGATCGGGATGTCGTGCCCCCGGCGGGACAGGATGCCGGTGCGGGTGATCAGCCGCCGGTCGGTGACGGTGTACGTCGTGGTCAGCCAGCGCAGGAACGGCCCGACGACCAGCCACAGCGCGGCGACCAGCGCGAGCGCCCAGATCACCACGAGCAGCAGCGGACGCGAGCTGCCCGTCGGCAGGGACGACAGGTAGCCGGCGACGGCCGCGACCACGATCAGCAGCACTGCCGGGACCAGCAGCGCCTTGACGTGGGTGCGGGTCGAGACCACCACGTGCTCACCCTCGTTCAGGAGCTTGCGGGAGATCGCCACGTCTGCATC
>JBDTXF010000667.1:0-1828 GCA_040006355.1 Nocardioidaceae bacterium
CCGCGACCGACCTCTGAGTCGATGCCTGAGCCGATGGAGGGGCGACTGGCAGCGGTGCCGCCGGTCACCGTCCTCGCCGGCCGGCTCGCCGAGGTGACCGCGGTGGTCGGGCTCTACGTCGGCGGCTCGCTGGCCTCCGGCGACTACCGCCCCGGGACCAGCGACCTGGACGTCGTCGCGGTCCTCGGGCGGCCACCGGGGGTCGAGGAGCGCCGCAGGCTGGTCGCGCTGCACCGCGGGCTGCGGCGCTCCGGAGCCGACGACGGACAGCTGCACTGCTGCTACGTGTCGCTGGACCGCGTCGACGACGTCGCCCTGTCGCACTGGACGTGGGCGTTCGACGAGCTGTTCGAGAGGCCGCTGAGCGGCATCGCCCGGGCCGAGCTGCTCGCCGACCCGGTGGTGGTGAGCGGCCCGGCGCCGTCGACGCTGCTGCCCGGCATGGACGAGCAGGCGGTCCGGGCCGCCGCTCGCGACGAGCTGACCGGCTACTGGGCCGGGGCCCTGCCCAGGCGGTGCATCTGGCTCCAGGACACCTACGTCGACCTCGCGCTCGTCACCCTCGCGCGGGTGCACGTGACACTGACCGAGTCCCGCCTGGTCACCAAGCGGGAGGCCATCGAGCGGCTGCCCGAGGTGGGCGTCCCACCCGAGCTCGCGGACGAGGTCGCGTGCCGCCGTGCTGGTGGGACGGTCACGCTGTCGTGGGCTGCGCGCCGGCGTCGGGCACGACTGGTGCGCGCGCTGATGGCTGCCGGGATCTCCGGGCCGGCCGGGACCCCGCCGGAGGACCCACGATGAGCTCCTCCTACGACGTCGAGGCGCCGGTCTACGACGAGTCCCGCGGCGGTCGAGCCAGGGCCCGTGACGCGGCCCTCGCGGTCTCGAGGCTGGTGCGGCCACCCGGTCGGCTGCTCGACGTGGCGGGGGGCACGGGCATCGTCAGCGCGGAGCTCGCCGCGCTCGGTTTCGACACGGTGGTCGCGGACCTGTCACCGGGGGTGCTGGCACTGGCGGTGCGGCGACTGCCAGGACGCGTGCTGGTCGCCTCGCGGGAGCGGCTTCCTGTGGCGGACGCCTGCGTGGACGTGGTGACCACCGTCTGGCTGCTGCACCTGATCCCTCCGGTGCTCGCCGACGCGGTCGTGGCCGAGGCCTCGCGCGTCCTGAGGCCCGGCGGGACCTTCGTGACGACGGTCGACAAGGCCCAGGCCCACGGTCGCCGCGGCGGCCCGGCCGACGACCGCGACCGGGTCACCGCGGTCGCGGGTGCCCATGGGCTCTCAGCGGCCGGCTGGACGAGCTTCACTGGTGCCAGCCCCTGGGGATCGGCGACCCGGTCCGACCCGGTCTTCCCTCTGGTGGCCTACCGGCGCGCGGGCTGAGCGGGGACTGCCTACGGCGAGATCCCGAGGTGGCGGTGGAGGTTGACCGCGAACCGGTCACCGGTGCGGTCCATCGCCGCCTTCATCACCCGCGTGACAGCCGGGCCGACGGCCCTGGCGAGCGGCAGGTCGACGCGCAGGGTGAGGCTTATCCGGAGGTGGGTGCCGCCGTCCACCTCGGTGAGCTCGTACCAGCCTTCGGCCGCGGTGTGCTCGTGCTGCCCGGCCGGTGGCTCATGGGTGTAGGCGATGTGCTCGGGCTCCCGAAACGTCATCCGCTCGGTGAAGCAGGGGCTGATGCTGGCGCCGAGCACGCCGATCCGGCTCATCTCCCAGCGCCACAGGTCGCCGTCCGTCTCGATCCGGCGCAGCAGCGGGGTGAGCTCGGGCAGCACCTCCGGGTCGGTCAGCGCCGCCCAGATGGCACCGCGGTCCGCTGCCAC
>JBDTXF010000668.1:0-1826 GCA_040006355.1 Nocardioidaceae bacterium
AAGACGAACTCGTTGCCGGCGCGACGGGCCGGGTCGCCGGTGCAGGTCTCGCCGTCGCCGAGGACCGCGAAGGACACCCCCGCCAGGTCGAGGAGCTCGGCGACCGCGCGGGTGGTCTTCTTCGCCCGGTCCTCATAGGCCCCCGCGCAGCCGACCCAGAACAGCCAGTCGACCTCGTCGAGGTCCTCCACGTCGGTGCCGACCTGTTTGACCTCGAAGTCCAGGCCCTTGGCCCAGTCCATCCGGGCGTTGGGCGACATGTTCCACGGGTTGCCCTTGTTCTCCAGGCCCCGGAAGAGGCCGTTGAGCTCGGAGGGGAAGCTCGACTCGACCAGCACCTGGTAGCGGCGCATGTCCATGATGTGGTCGACGTGCTCGATGTCGACGGGGCACTGCTGCACGCAGGCACCGCACGAGGTGCAGTTCCACAGCACCTCGGGGTCGATCACCGCGGAGCCGTCCTCGGGCATGTAGAACCAGCCCTCGCCGGTGTCGCCGACCAGCGGCCGCTCGGACTCCTTGGTCAGCACGTCGTTGCCCTCCAAGAATTTCGCCCGCTCCGGCTCCGTCATCGACTGGGAGGCCTGCAGGTAGGGCGCCTTGGCGTAGGCGTGGTCGCGCAGCGCGGTGATGAGCAGCTTGGGGGACAGCGGCTTCTCGGTGTTCCAGGCGGGGCACTGGGACTGGCAGCGGCCGCACTCGGTGCACGTCGAGAAGTCCAGGATGCCCTTCCACTCGAAGTCCTCGATGCGGCCGACCCCGAGCGGGGCGTCCTCGTCGAGGTCCTCGATGTTCTCGAAGTCGATCGGGACACCGCCGACCGTCATCGGGGACAGCCCGCCCAGCGACGTACGCCCGGATGCGTGGCGCTTGAACCAGATGTTGAAGAACACCGAGAACCGGTGCCAGGCCACGCCCATCGTCAGGTTGCGAGAGATCGTGATCATCCAGGTGAAGGACACGATGATCTTCAGCATCGCGACCAGGTAGATCACGTTGGCCAGGGTCGACTCCGACAGGCCCGACATGGCCTTGCCGATCCAGAACGAGAACGGGTAGTGCAGCGCGTCGGCGGTCTCCGTGCCGTACTGCGCGATGGCGTACTCCGCGCCGCGGAGCGCCGCGATGCACAGCCCGACCAGCAGGATCACAGCCTCCACGAAGTAGCCCTGCCACATCGTCGAGCCGAAGAACCGGCCCTTCGTGCCGCGGGTGCGCTCCTTGGGCCGCGAGGCGCGGTAGCAGATGAACGCCACGATCGCGACGATCATCGCGACGGTGAAGAGCTCCACGACCCACTCGAAGAGGAACCAGTGCCCGATCAGCGGGAGCGCGAAGTGCGCGTCGAAGAGCTGGCCGAAGGCCGTCACCAGGGTCAGGAACAGCAGCCCGAAGCCGACGAACACGAACCAGTGCCCGATGCCCACCGCGGTCCACTGCAGCATCCGGGTGTGGCCCAGGGTCTCCTTGAGCATGTTCGCCCAGCGGGCCGCCTTCCGGTCCGTCCGGCCCACCGCCGGCTGACCGATCCGCAGCGTGGCGAGGATCGACCGGATCGCGACCACGAACAGCGCGATGCCGACGACGGCGATGGCCAGTGACACCACGATGGCGAAGATCTGCATGAAGACTCCTGAGTGGTCCACGGAAGACCGCGTTCCGAGCGTAGGGCCGACCACTCGCGTCGGCACCGGCACCATGCCTGTGAGGAGACCTTACCTTCGAGTAACTTTCTCGTTCGCGGTTCTGGCGCCCCGTGCCTGATTACCAGGGGCCCCTGGTAATCAGGCATACCCCTGACGTTGCGACGGCGGGGTCATGCCAGT
>JBDTXF010000669.1:0-1825 GCA_040006355.1 Nocardioidaceae bacterium
GACTACCGCTGCTTCGTCCTCGACCCGCACCTGCGCCAGGACGCCTTCATCACCGGGCTGAACATCCTGCCCGGACAGCCCAAGGTCGTGCACCACGTGATCCTGTTCCGGGTCCCGCCCGCGTCGGTGGCTGCGGTGGAGGCCAAGGACCGCTCCGAGAAGGGCGAGGGCTGGACCTGCTTCGGCGGCACCGGTGTCGACTCGGGGTCGGCCCTGGACAACGCGCCGTGGCTCGGTGCCTGGGCGCCCGGCGGGTCCGAGCAGGTGATGGCCAAGGACGTCGGAGTGCCGCTGCAGAAGGGGTCCCGGGTGATCATGCAGGTGCACTACAACCTGCTCGCTGGTCCCCGGCCCGACATCAGCTCGACCGTGCTGCGCCTGGCGCCGGGCACCACGAGGCTCGCTCCCCTGGAGACGATGCTGTTGCCCGCACCCGTCGAGCTGCCCTGTCGTCCGGGGCACACGGCGAGCCCGCTCTGCGACCGGACCGCCTCGGTCGCCGACGCCAAGAAGCGGTTCGGGGACGAGATCGGAGCGACCGCGGACTACCTGCACCTGCTGTGCGGCGTGGTGAGGCCGGGTCCGGTGCAGACCTGCGACCGCAGGGTCTCCGAGCCTGCCACGATCCGTGCCGCCGCCGGGCACATGCATCTGCTGGGCCGCTCGATCAGGATCGAGGTCGACCCCGGGACGCCGCGGGCCCGGACGGTGCTGGACATCCCCACCTGGGACTTCGACAACCAGGGTGCCAAGCCGGTCCGGCCGGTGCACCTCGTCCCGGGGGACACCGTGCGGGTGACCTGCCGCCACGACCAGTCGCTGCGCGACCTGCTGCCGTCCTTCCAGGGCCAGCCGGAGAAGTACGTCGTGTGGGGGGAGGGGACCACCGACGAGATGTGCCTCGGGCTGCTCCTGGTCACCCGGCCCTGACCGGCGCGGGACGGGCCCGGACGGGTCAGGTGAGCTGGTAGAAGAGGTTCATCAGCAGCGGCACGACGACGGCGATCAGCATCAGCCACGCGAACACCTTGTGGGAGCGCTTGGCCGGGTCGAGCGAAGCGGCCACCGCGATCATCGCGGCGTCCTGGCTCCAGCGGTCGATGCCCATCCGCTGCGCGTCCACCGGAAACGGGTTGCGCGCCAAGAAGTCCTCGGGCCGGATCAGCTCGAGGTGGGCCGACTCGGGCCCGTCGGGCTCGTCGTGCTCCTGCATGCGCCGAACTCTAGCCGCCGCCGGTGACCGCTCGGCAAGAGTCCGGAGGCACAGCGTGCGGCACTCCCGTAAACTGTCCACCTGCCAGTCCCGCGACCACAGACCGGAGGTCGGCCACAGCGCCGCCCATGACAGAGTCCAGCACCGGCCCCGCCCAGGGGATCGACACACCGCCGCACACGATCTCGGTGCCCCACAGCATCTCGATGGTCTCCCTGCTCGGACCCGGCGACGAGCACCTCACCCTCATCGAGAAGGCCTTCGATGCCGACATCCACGTGCGGGGCAACCAGGTCACCCTGCGTGGAGCAGCCGCCGAGGTGGCGCTCGTGGAGCGCCTGGTCGACGAGCTCGTGACCATCATCCGCACCGGTCAGGGGGTCACCACCGAGACCGTCGAGCGGGCCATCGGCATCCTGCGCACCGAGACCAACGAGCGCCCGGCGGACGTGCTGTCGCTGAACATCCTGTCCAACCGCGGACGCACGATCCGGCCCAAGACGCTCAACCAGAAGACCTACGTCGAGTCCATCGACCGGCACACGATCACCTTCGGGATCGGCCCCGCCGGCACCGGCAAGACCTACCTGGCGATGGCCAAGGCGGTGCAGG
>JBDTXF010000670.1:0-1824 GCA_040006355.1 Nocardioidaceae bacterium
CCACCAGGATCGGGGTGCCGTGCTCGTCGGTCCCGGAGACCATCAGCACGTCGTGTCCGGCCATCCGCATGTAGCGGCTGAAGACGTCGGAGGGCACACCGAAGCCCGCCACGTGGCCGATGTGGCGCGGGCCGTTGGCATACGGCCAGGCGACGGCGGACAGGACTCTGCTCATGTGAGGAGCCTAGTGACCGGCCGCCCGGCACGGTGACCACGGTGGCCGTGCCGAGACGGCGGGGGTGCGGGGAGGCGACGGGGCCGGCGGGTCAGGAGAAGTCGGGTCCCTGGTCGCGGGTCCGCTTGAGCTCGAAGAAGCCGGGGGTTGCCGCGACGAGCAGCACGCCGTCCCACAGCCGGCCGGCGGCCTCGCCCTTGGGGGCCGGGGTGACGACCGGGCCGAAGAAGGCCGTTCCCTCGACGCTGATCACCGGAGTGCCGACGTCCATGCCCACCTGGTCCATGCCTGCGTGGTGGGACTTCTTGACCGCCTCGTCGTAGTCGGTGGAGTCCGCGGCATCGGCCAGCGACACGGGGAGGCCGATCTCCTCGAGCGACTCCTCGATGAGGGTCCGGTCGATGTCGCGACCCTCGAGGTGGATGCGGTTGCCCATCGCCGTGTAGAGCGGCAGCAGGACCTGGTCGCCGTGGGCCTGCGCGGCCGCGATCGCGACCCGCACCGGGCCCCAGGCCGGCTCCAGCATCGTGCGGTAATCCTCCGGGATGTCCTTGTCGGCGTTCAGGTAGGCCAGGCTCATCACGTGGAAGGATGGCGCGATCGGGCGCACCCTCTCGACCTCGAGGAGCCAGCGCGAGCTCATCCACGCCCACGGGCACAGGGGGTCGAACCAGAAGTCGACCGAGGTGCGGTCCTGCTCCACTGCCTGGTCGGTGCTCTCCGCGGTCGCGGTCATGAGTGCTCCTTGCGCGTGTCGGGGGCTCGTCCTGCTCGTGGTGCAACGGGGCCCGCCGATGCGGTTATTCCCCGGGTGGAACAATCCGGATATGCCTGGAACAAACCTGACCAGGGACGAGGCGCACGCGCGCGCCGAGCTCCTCGACGTCGAGTCCTACGCCGTGGACCTCGACCTGGACCCGTCCACCACCATCACCTTCCGCTCCACGACCGTGATCAGGTTCCGGAGCCGGCGTGCCGGCGCCTCGACTTTCGCCGACCTGGTCGGCGCCACGATCCACGAGCTGACATTGAACGGCCGCACCCTCGACCCCCACGAGGTGTACGCCGACCACCGCATCGCGCTCGACGACCTCCGGGAGGACAACGAGCTGCGGGTGGTCGCGGACTGCACCTACAGCCACACCGGCGAGGGACTGCACCGGTTCGTCGACCCTGCCGACGACCGCATCTACCTCTACTCCCAGATGGAGGTGCCGGACGCACGTCGCGTGTTCACCACGTTCGAGCAGCCCGACCTCAAGGCCGTGTTCACCTTCACCGTGACCGCACCCGAGCACTGGAAGGTCGTCTCGAACGCCCCGACGCCTGCCCCGGAGCCCGGCCCGGACGGCCGTGCCACCTGGCACTTCCCGGTGACCGAGCGGATGTCCACCTATGTGACCGCCATCGTGGCCGGCGAGTACCACGAGGTCCTGGACACCTACGTCGGCAAGCACGGCGAGATCCCGCTGGGCCACTACTGCCGCCAGGCGTTGGTGCCGTACTTCGACATCGACGAGCTGGTCGAGGTCACCAAGCAGGGCTTCGCGTTCTTCGAGGACGCCTTCGACTACCCCTACCCGTTCCACAAGTACGACCAGCTCTACGTCCCGGAGTTCAACAACGGGGCGATGGAGAACGCCGGCTGC
>JBDTXF010000671.1:0-1821 GCA_040006355.1 Nocardioidaceae bacterium
CGTCGATGAAGGAGCACAACGTCATCGGCACCATGCAGCTGCTCGCCGCCTGCCAGCGGGCACCGCGCCTCGAGCGGCTGGTCGTGAAGTCGTCCTCGGCCGTCTACGGCTCCTCGAGCCGCGATCCTGCGATGTTCACCGAGGAGATGTCGGCCAAGCGGCAGCCGCGGTCGGGCTACCCCAAGGACGTGCTCGAGGTCGAGAGCTACGTCCGCGGCTTCGCCCGTCGACGACCCGACGTCGCGGTCACGCTGCTGCGCGCAGCCAACACCGTCGGGCCGACGGTCACCTCGGCACTGACCGACTACTTCCGGCTGCCGGTGGTCCCCACCGTCCTCGGGTACGACGCGCGCGTGCAGTTCCTGCACGAGTCCGACCTGCTCGGCGCCCTGCACCACGCGACGCTGGGCGGCGTGCACGGCACGTTCAACATCGCGGGGGACGGGGTGCTGATGCTGTCCCAGGCGCTGCGTCGGCTCGGCCGCCCGACGGTGGCTGTCCCCGGCTTCCTGCTGACCGCCGCGAGCACCCTGTCCCGGCAGGCCGGGATCAAGCGCCTGAACGCCGAGCTCACCGGCTTCTTGACCTTCGGCCGCGGGCTGGACACCGGCCGGATGCACACCGTGCTGGGCTTCGACCCGGGCTTCACCACGGCGGGCGCGTTCGCGGACTTCGCCGGCAGCCTGCGCCCCGGCCCGCTTCCGCACGCCGACCTCCCGGTGCCCCGCCCGGCCGTCATCTCAGGGACCGACCGTGCCTGACGCCGAGGTGATCCCGCTGGGCACCCGCGGGCGACCGGGCCGGGGCACGGGGAGCAGCAAGCCCTCCTCCGCGGCCCGCACGCTCGCCGGCGCGGGTGCGGCGAAGCGGCCCGCGCCACGACCGCGGGCCGCCGGCCGACTCACCGACGCGTCCACCGTCCCCCGGGCCCAGCCGTCCGACCAGCCGTCGGACCAGGCCGCCGAGGAGTCCGTGGAGGACAGTGCAGGGACGACCGCCGGCTCCGGTCCGGTCGACCGAGCCGAGGTCCGGCACCGGACTCCCGTCGGCGGCATACCCGTGGGGGACTGGCTCCAGGCGCTGACGTCGGCTGCTGTCGAGGTCTTCGGCGAGCGGTGGGAGCCGCGGGTCGCTGAGCTGCTCGCGTTCCTGCGTCGTCGCGTGACCGGTGACTTCGAGGTCGACGAGTACGGCTTCGACGCCGAGATCACCGAGCGCTTCATGCTGGCGGCGATCCGGCCGCTGGCCCAGAAGTGGTTCCGGGTCGAGGTCCGCGGGATCGAGAACATCCCGGCCGAGGGCGGCGCCCTGGTGGTGTCCAACCACTCCGGCACCGTGCCCGTCGACGGGCTGGTGACGATGGTGTCCGTCCACGACACCGCCGGACGCAACCTACGTCCGCTGGGGGCCGACCTGGTCTTCCGGCTGCCGGTGATCGGCGAGATGGCGCGGCGCGGCGGTGCGACGATGGCCTGCGCCGAGGACGCCCAGCGGATGCTCAGCGGCGGCGAGCTGGTCGGTGTCTGGCCGGAGGGCTTCAAGGGGATCGGCAAGCCCTACTCCGAGCGCTACAAGCTGCAGCGCTTCGGTCGGGGCGGCTTCGTCTCCTCGGCGATCAGGACCGGGGTGCCCATCATCCCGTGCTCCGTGGTCGGTGCCGAGGAGATCTACCCGCTGGTCGGCAACGTGCCCGCACTGGCCCGGCTGCTCGGCATCCCCTACCTGCCGATCACCCCGTTCTTCCCCTGGCTCGGCCCCCTCGGGCTGGTGCCGCTGCCGTCCAAGTGGCTGATCGAGTTCGGTGAGCCGATCCGCACCGAC
>JBDTXF010000672.1:0-1816 GCA_040006355.1 Nocardioidaceae bacterium
GAGCACGTCGTCGACGTAGGCGTTGCCCTGCTGGTCGCCGCCGTACATCCACAGGTCGACGGTCTGGCCCTTGGCCTGGTCGGTGATCCGGGACCAGGAGCGGTTCTCGGTCGTGGACCCTGCAGGCGCGCTCGGGGCCGCGCAGGCGGAGAGGGCCAGTCCGAGCAGCGCGGCTGGGAGGAGCAGTCGAGCACGGCGCGGATCCATCGGACCTCCGGGGCAGGGAACATGTCACATCAGGAACACTTCGAGATGCTCAGGGACTTCCCGATGCAGAACGTCCACTTCAGCCATCAGTCAGGATGACGCATGGGTCGAAATTCCCTGATCAAGGCGGGAGCGTTCGTTCTGATTCTGCTGGGGGCCATCGGCCTCGCCCTCCTCTTCGGGACTCCCGACATCGCGGCGATGCGGACGCGCGTCGATGCAGCAGGCGTGTGGGGACCTGCCCTCTTCTTCGCCCTCTATGCAGGCCTGGCCCTCATCCCCTGCCCCAAGGCACTGCTCACCGCCGCAGGTGGGGCACTGTTCGGCCTCTGGGCCGGCGCCGGACTCGCCCTGGCCGCGGCCCTGGTCGGCGCCTTCATCTCGTTCGGTCTCGGGAGACTGCTCGGACGTGAGGCGGTCGACCGCCTCATCCGCGGCCGCCTGGCGCGTGTCGACGCGCTTCTGGCTGACCACGGGCTCTCCGCGATTCTCATCGTTCGCCTGGTTCCGCTCGTGCCCTTCATCGCCATCAACTACGCCTCCGGGCTCTCGGGGGTCAGGTTCCGGCACTTTGTCCTGGGGAGTGCCATCGGAATGGTCCCCGGCACCCTGGCCTACGCAGCACTGGGAGCCTATGGCACCCATCCGTGGGGCCTGGCCGCCGCCGCCTCCGCTCTGGTCGTCCTGGTGGTTGGCGGGTTCTGGTGGGCACGTCGACTGGACGCGCGCCAGACCAGAAGGTCGGCAACGGACCAGACCCATGCTTGACGCAGCCGCCCGTCGGGTCCTGGATCGACCCCTGGCCGGGCTGGCCCGGCTCATGGACCGCCCCCTGGTGAGTCCGAACCGGCTGACCCTGCTCGGCCTGGCGACCGGGCTGGCCAGCGCCGCCACCGCTGCGGGACTGCTGTGGTGGTGGGCGCTGGGACTATGGCTCTTCTCCCGTGCCATGGACGGCCTCGACGGCCCGCTCGCTCGTCGGCGTCGTGCGGCCGCGCTCGGCAGCACGGAGATGCAGCGGTCCGAAGCGGGCGGCTTCTTGGACATCACGGCCGACTTCACCGTGTACGGCGCGACCGTGGTCGGCGTGGCCATCGGCGCCACCGAGCAGTACGGCGTCGGCTGGCTGCCGTTCCTGGCAGTTCTGCTGGCCTACTACGTCAACGGCACTGCGTTCCTCGCGTTCTCCTCGATCGCCGAGCGGACGGGACGACAGCGTGAGGACGGTCGCTCGCTCAGCTTCCTCGGAGGGCTCGCCGAGGGGACCGAGACCATTGCCGTGCACTCGTTGTGGCTCCTGATACCCGCCTACGCCGGCCTGATCGCCACCGTGTGGGCGGCCGTCGTGGGTGTCAGTGCCGTCCAGCGCGTCGTTGTGGGTTTCCGAGACCTGTCCTGAACGCTGTCACGTGCCTGCGCCCGGTGTGGCGGGTCAGCGATCCCGGCTGACCCACCATCGACGCACTCGTGACAGCGCGCCCACGGCGCGCTGGGTGGCCGGACGCTCGAGCTGGTCCTGCACGTCGGAGATCGCGGCGTTCCAGGGCCCGTCGGTGTAGGTGGGGTAGGCGTGGGTCACGCCGGCAAGATCTCGGGTCGTGAGTCCCCG
>JBDTXF010000673.1:0-1815 GCA_040006355.1 Nocardioidaceae bacterium
GCGTGGACACCGGGGAGATGTAGCCGATGCCCAGGCCGATGCCGCCGATCACGCCGTACCCGAGGTAGAGCAGCCAGAGCTGCCCGGTGGCGATGCCGGCGGCCCCGACCAGGAAGCCGACCGACCAGGCGACCGCCGCAGCGACCATCGCGCGGCGCGGGCCGCCGGTGTCCACCCAGGTGCCGAAGACGGCCGCCGACAGACCGAGCATCACGATGGCGATGGAGAAGACGATGCCGACCGAGGTCAGGCTCACGTCGAAGTGGTCGACCAGGCTGGTCTTGTAGACGCTGGTCGCGTAGGCCTGACCGATGCACAGGTGGATGGCGAGGGCGGCCGGTGGCACCAGCCAGCGGTTGTAGCCCGCTGGGGCAATGGTGTGGTCACGGTCGAGTACGGCGAGGGACATGTCTGCCTCCGTCATGGGCCCGGATGGGTTGAGTCAGCCGTCACGGTGCCCGGCGACCGAACGTTGAAACGTCCACGACTGATCGGGCTCACCGGCGGCGGAGGAACCTCCGCAGCAGGCTCAGTCCGATCGTGAGGCGCAGCAGGTAGAGCGCCGCGACGACGCCGATCGTCGCCCGCAGGGCCGGGTCGTCCACCAGGAAGGCGACCCGGACCAGCAGCGCGAGCAGCAGGACGCGCACCATCACGATGACGACCAGTGCCCACCGCGGCCGGACGCTCACGGCCGGGACCGCAGCGGCGCGGCAGGACGGTAGACCGACACCGTGGGGTCGCCCTCGACCCAGAACCGCCAGGGACGCTCGGGCGCCCGGCGCAGCCCGACCCGGGGTCCGGTGGCGATCCCCTCGGTGAGGCTCTCCGGGAGGTGGAGGGTGAGGCTGCCGGTCCCGAGGTCGGTGCCGTTGTGACTGAGGTCGATGCCGAGCGCCTGGCACAGTCGGGCGGGCCCGCGGGCCAGGTCCCGGTCGCCGCTCCCCCGGCGGTCCCGGGCCAGCGCGATCCCCTCGACGACCTCACCTGCCCGCAGCAGCACGGCGGACGCGGTTCCGCGGCTGCCGACCACGACGTTGCAGCAGTGGTGCATCCCGTAGGTGAAGTAGACGTAGAGGGTCCCCGGAGGTCCGAACATCACTGCGTTGCGGGGCGTCCGGCCGTGGGCCGCGTGCGAGCCGGGGTCGTCGTGGCCGTCGTACGCCTCGACCTCGGTGATGCGCGCGGCGACCTCGGCGTGCCGCAGGACCGCGCCGAGCAACCTCGGCGCGACGTCGAGGACGGGGCCGGTGAGCCGGTCAGCGGAGCCAGGCACGGTGGCCCGCGAGTGCCGTGCGGAGCTCGGCGAGCTGCTCGGTGACCCGGACCAGGGCGGTGCCGCCGCGCCCGGTGCGCGACGCGATCGAGCCCTCGACGGTGAGCACCCCGCGCACAGCCGGCGTCAGGTCCTCGGAGATCTCGGCGAACTGCTCGTCGGTGAGCTCGTCGAGCCCGATGCCGAGCTCCTCGCAGCGACGCACACAGGCACCGGCCACCTCGTGCGCCACCCGGAACGGCACGCCCTGGCGCACCAGCCACTCCGCCACGTCGGTGGCCAGCGAGAAGCCCTGGGGTGCCAGCTCGGCCATCCGTGCGGTGTCGAAGCGCAGCGTCGCGACCATCCCGGTGAACGCCGGCAGCAGCACCTCGAGGGTGTCCACCGAGTCGAAGACCGGCTCCTTGTCCTCCTGCAGGTCACGGTTGTAGGCCAGCGGCAGTGCCTTCAACGTGGCGAGCAAGCCGCTGAGGTTGCCGATCATCCGGCCGGCCTTGCCGCGGGCCAGCTCGGCGATGTCGGGGTTCTTCTTCTGCGGC
>JBDTXF010000674.1:0-1811 GCA_040006355.1 Nocardioidaceae bacterium
AAGACCCGCAGCAGCTCCCCGACCTTCTCGTCCTCGGCGTTGAGCCAGAACTGGTAGAAGGCGTACGGCGACATCATCTCGGGGTCCAGCCAGAGCGCGCCGCCTTCGGTCTTGCCGTACTTCGTGCCGTCCGACCGGGTCAGCAGCGGGGTGGCCAGCGCATGCACACGCGCACCCTCGGTCCGGCGGATCAGCTCGACCCCGGCCGTGATGTTGCCCCACTGGTCGCTGCCTCCGAACTGCAGCGTCACGCCGTGGTCGCGGTGCAGGTTGAGGTAGTCCATGGACTGCAGGAGCACATAGCTGAACTCGGTGTAGGAGATGCCGTCCTCGAGCCGGCGTCGGACCGTCTCCCTGGCCAGCATCCGGTTGACCGGGAAGTGCTTGCCGATCTCGCGCAGGAAGTCGATCGTCGACAGGCTCGCCGTCCAGTCGTAGTTGTCGACCATGGTGGCGGCGTTGCCGCCCTCGAAGGAGAGGAACGGCTCGATCTGCGCACGCACCCGCTCCACCCAGCCCCGGACGGTGTCGAGCGAGTTGAGCACCCGCTCACCGGAGTCCCGGGGATCGCCGATCATCCCGGTCGCTCCGCCGACGAGTGCGTAGGGCACGTGCCCCGCATCCTGCAGCCGCCGTGCGGTGAGCACCTGGACGAGGTGTCCGAGGTGCAGGCTCGGCGCCGTGGGGTCGAATCCGACGTAGAACCGGACCGGCCGCTCGTCCATCTCGGCGCGCAGCGCGTCGAGGTCCGTCGAGTGCACGACGAGGCCACGCCAGGCGAGGTCGTCGAGCACGTGCAGGTCTGGGCTCACGGGGTGCCTTTCATGACGGTGGTCCGGTCCCAGCCTGCCTCATCGCCTGGCCCGGTGCCCACGGGGCTCGCCTCAGTGACGCTCGCCGAAGGCCAGCGGCTCCCGCGTGACGAGGTACGTCGCCCAGCTCAGCTTGGTGACCCGCCCGCCGTCCTCGCGGGTCACCCGCAGCAGCTCGCCCGCCTCGCGACCGGACACCGTGCGGAACAGGTCCGGCTCGACCTGCTCGAACACCGACGAGGGCACGTGGTCCGGCTGAGCCGGTGCTCGGGCCTCGAGCCGGCCGGCCCGGACCGTGAACGTGAACGGGCTGCCCTCGGTCCACCAGGTGCCCAGCAGGCCGACCAGCTCCGCGGGGACGCTCGTGCCGGGGCGCCACGGCTCGGGCTCGATGGGGTCGGTCTCGGTGACCCGGTCGGCGAGCCGGATCGCCAGTCCGGCGATGTCGGTGGTGGTGCCCGAGTTGGTCAGGGCGACCCCGCCGGTCCCGGCCTCCCGGTCGGTGAACAGTGCCGTGATGTGGCCGGGCATGCCGCCGGTGTGACCGACGTAGGTCCGGGTGCCCGAGCGCACCAGGAAGAAGCCGAGCCCCATGGCCGCCGTCCACCGCTCCCGGTCGATCAGGGTCTGCGGCTCGCACATCTCGGCCACCGTGTCGGGGGAGAGCACGTCGGTGACCGGGTCCGCGACGAACGCGGACCACCGGGCCAGATCGGCACCGGTGCTCGCGAGCCCGCCGCAGGGGTCCATCGCGCGCAGGTCGTTGCCGGGCTGCACGACCGGGACGTCCGACCACGGGGGCACGTAGTAGCCCTCGGCGGCGAGGCCGTCCAGCCCCACCGTCGTGCGACGCATCTCCAGCGGGTCGAGGATGCGAGCCCGCAGGGCGTCGTACCAGTCGCGGCCGTCGAGCCGCGCCACGACCTCGCCGAGCATCGAGTAGACCAGGTTGGAGTAGTGCCACGTCCGGTGCGGGCGGTGCAACCGCTCCGCCTCGTC
>JBDTXF010000675.1:0-1801 GCA_040006355.1 Nocardioidaceae bacterium
CTGAGGTTAGCAACCCAACCGCTAGTGTTGCGGGGCGGCGCACCACCACAACAGCACAGCCATGGAGGGACCGATGAGCACCGAGCAGACCCGGGACCGACTGGCCGCCGTGCTGACCGGACCCCTGGCCGCGACCGGTGTCGACGTCGAGGCGATCGAGCTCACCCAGGCCGGAAAGCGCCGCATGCTGCGCGTCGCCGTCGACAAGGACGGCGGGGTCACCCTCGACGACATCGCCGATGCGACCCGCGAGGTCTCGCGTGTCCTCGACGAGTCCGACGTGATGGGCCAGCAGCCCTACACCCTCGAGGTCACCTCGCCGGGCACCGACCGTCCGCTCGTGCTGCCGCGTCACTGGCGGCGCAACCAGGACCGGCTGGTCAAGGTCGCGCTGAGCGACGGTCGGTCGCTGACCGGGCGGATCACCGCCTCCGACGGCGCCGGCGCCGAGCTCGACGTCGAGGGAGCCTCCGAGCGGGTCGCCTATGCCGACGTAGCGAAGGCCAAGATCCAGCTCGAGTTCAACCGAAAGGAGTCCTGAGCCGTCATGGACATCGACATGAGCATCCTGCGATCCCTGGAGCGCGAGAAGGAGATCTCCTTCGAGATCCTGGTCGAGGCCATCGAGCAGGCGCTGCTCACGGCCTACCAGCGCTCGCCGGGCTCGCAGTCCACCGCGCGCGTCGAGCTCGACCGCAAGACCGGCCACGTCAGCGTGATGGTCGCCGAGACCGACGACGACGGGAACAGGCTGCCGGAGTACGACGACACCCCGGACGGCTTCGGCCGGATCGCCGCGACGACCGCGAAGCAGATCATGCTGCAGCGGCTGCGTGACGCGGAGGACGACGTCAAGTTCGGCGAGTTCGCCGGCAAGGAGGGCGACATCATCTCCGGGGTGATCCAGCAGGGTCGCGATCCGCATGACGTGATGGTCGACCTCGGCCGCCTCGAGGCGCTGCTGCCCTCGGGGGAGCAGGTCCCGGGCGAGCGCTACGAGCACGGCACCCGCATCAAGTGCCTGGTGATCTCGGTGCGCAAGGGGATGCGGGGTCCCCAGGTGATGCTGTCGCGCTCGCACCCCAGCCTGGTCAAGAAGCTGTTCGCCCTCGAGGTCCCGGAGATCGCCGACGGCACGGTCGAGGTCTGCGCCATCGCCCGTGAGGCCGGCCACCGCACGAAGATCTCGGTGCGCACCTCGGTCGCCGGAGTCAACGCCAAGGGCTCCTGCATCGGTCCGATGGGTCAGCGGGTGCGCGCGGTGATGAACGAGCTCCACGGCGAGAAGATCGACATCGTCGACTTCGCCGAGGACCCGGCCGAGCTGGTCGCCCACGCCCTGTCACCCGCGCGGGTGAGCAGCGTGCAGATCGTCGACCTCGCGGCGCGCTCGGCGCGGGTGATCGTGCCTGACTACCAGCTGTCGCTGGCGATCGGGAAGGAGGGCCAGAACGCCCGCCTCGCGGCGCGGCTGACCGGCTGGCGGATCGACATCCGCTCCGACGAGGCGCCGGTCGAGCCCGTCGGCGGCCCCGTCGTACCCGTGGCGCCCCCGATCGAGGAGAATGCCGAGGGCTGAGCGGAAGCCGGTTCGGCTCTGGGCCACCCAGAGGCTAGACTGATCGGCGGTTCGCCACCGCGACTCGGAAGCGGGAGTGGATGCATGTCCTCAACGAAGGTTCCCGGCAGGTCTCCTGCCGCGGTCGAGGCCAGTGTCCGCACCTGTGTGGGTTGTCGGGAGCGGGCCGCGAAGTCCGAGTTGCTGCGCGTCGTCGCCGGTGACCGGGGAGCAGGCCTCGAG
>JBDTXF010000676.1:0-1797 GCA_040006355.1 Nocardioidaceae bacterium
GGTGGTGAGCTGACGTGCGCCCGCTGATCGGACTCTCGACCTACCGGGAGCAGGCCCGATGGGGCGTCTGGGACCAGCCGGCCGACCTGCTCCCGACCACCTACGCCGACGCCGTCGCGCGAGCCGGCGGCGCACCCGTGCTGCTCCCACCGGCGGACCCGGCGGCCGCGGTCGACACGGTCGCGCGGCTGGATGCTCTGGTGGTGACCGGGGGTGCCGACGTGGACCCCGGTCGCTACGGCGCGAGGCCGCGTCCGACGACGACGAGCTGGCGCGCCGACCGGGATGCGTGGGAGCTGGCCCTGCTCGGCGCTGCCGACGCTCTGAGCCTGCCGGTGCTCGGCATCTGCCGGGGGATGCAGGTGATGGCCGTTCAGCGCGGCGGCACCCTCGAACAGCACCTGCCGGAGTCGCTCGGGCACCAGGACCACTCGCCCGGGGGTGAGGAGTTCGGCAGCGTCGAGGTCGCGACGCAGCCCGGGACGCGGCTGCGCGGGCTGGTCGGAGACAGTGGCACGGTCGGCTGTCACCACCACCAGTCGGTCCGCGAGCACCCGGGTTTCGACGCCGCCGCCTACGCCGCCGACGGGACGCTCGAGGCGATGGAGGCACCGGGTGCGCGGTTCCTCGTCGCGGTCCAGTGGCACCCCGAGACGCGCTCGGACGCCGGGCTCTTCACCGGTCTGGTCGCCGCGGCAGCCGGTCGACACCCCTGACCGACCCGGCGCGTCTGCGGGTCTCAGGACCGCCGACCCGGCGCGTCTGCAGGTCCTGGTGCCTTGTGGGGCGCGGCCAGCCGGCGTCGGGCCTCGCGAACGCCCCGGTGCAGGATCTCCTCGACGTCCCGCGTCGCACCGAAGACGTTCTCCCGGCGCACGACCTCGATGACCCAGCCGCGTTCGCGGCGGATCCACTCGCGCCGTCGAGCGTCGTGGAGCAGGTCCTCTGGACGCGAGTGGAACTCCTCACCGTCGTACTCCACCGCGAAGCAGAGCTCCTCGACCCCGAGGTCGAGCCGGAAGAGCTCGAACCCGTCGTCATCGAGCACGGGCACCTGGGGCCGAGGCCGCGGCAGGCTGGTCAGGTCCAGCCAGCGCAGCCTGAGCACCGACTCGGCCGGCGACTCAGCCCGCATGTCGGCGAGCGGCGCCAGCTGACGCAGCTGGACGACCCCCCTCTGTCCCCGGAACCGCTCGAGACCGCCGAGCAGCTCAGGGCGCGTGAAGGATCCCTCGCCCAGCAGTGCGTCCAGCGCGGAGATCGCCGAGTCGCGGTGGGTGAGGCGGCCCATGTCCCACGCGGTGCGAAGCGGAGTGGTGACCCGGAGGCCGCCGACCGTCATCAGGTCACGACCCAGGAATGAGCGCTCCCCGCTGCGGCAGAGCGCGTTGCGAAGCCGGCCCTTGCCTGCCGGCAGGAACATCGAGACCGGCGGCACCCGCAGGTGGTCGTTCGGTGGCAGCAGACCAGTGAACAGCCAGACAGCCGTCCAGTCGGTGACCACGGCATGGCGTGGTACGACGAGGTGCAGTGCGCTTGCTCGCAGGGAGAGGCCGTCGACCACCTGAGCCGGGACGTAGACGCCTCTGAGCATCCGACGCACGTAGCCGTCGCGCAGCAGCCGCGCGAGAACAGCGCGGGTGATCCCGGCCGCATGCGCCATGGCAGGCGTGAAGGGCGATTCCAGCGGCAGCGGGAAGTCCGTCCCGAGCAGGGGACCGGAGGTGAGACGTGCTGGGACGGGCATCGCGGCAGCATGTCCGATCCCGCGCGCTCGCGCATCCGGTCGTCCACAGG
>JBDTXF010000677.1:0-1795 GCA_040006355.1 Nocardioidaceae bacterium
ACCCACTGATGGACACCGCGGAGATCCGCCGCCGGTTCATTGCGCACTTCGAGCAGGCCGGCCACCGGATCGTGCCCTCGGCCTCGCTCCTCGTCGACGACCCGAACCTGCTGTTCGTGAACGCCGGCATGGTGCCCTTCAAGCCCTACTTCCTCGGGCAGGAGACACCGCCCTCCCCGCGGGCGGTGAGCGTGCAGAAGTGCGTGCGCACCCCGGACATCGAGGACGTCGGCAAGACCACCCGGCACGGCACGTTCTTCGAGATGTGCGGCAACTTCTCGTTCGGCGACTACTTCAAGGAGGGCGCGATCGAGCTCGCCTGGGACCTGGTGACGAAGTCCCAGGCGGACGGCGGCTGGGGCCTCGAGGAGAGCCGGCTGTGGCCGAGCGTCTACGTCGACGACCCCGAGGCAGTCGCGCTGTGGCGCAAGGTCACCGGCCTGCCCGACGAGCGGATCGTGCGCCTGGGCAAGCGGGAGAACTACTGGTCGATGGGCGTGCCCGGACCCGGCGGACCGTGCTCGGAGATCCTCTACGACCGGGGGCCCGACCATGGTCCGGAGGGCCACCTCGGGACCACCTCCCGGCTGGTGATGCCGACCGAGCTCGAGGACCGCTACCTCGAGATCTGGAACCTGGTGTTCATGCAGGACGAGCTCAGCGCCGTCCGCAGCAAGGACGACTTCGACATCGCGGGATCCCTGCCGAAGAAGAGCATCGACACCGGCATGGGTCTCGAGCGGGTCGCGTTCCTGCTCCAGGGCAAGGACAACATGTACGACATCGACGTGATGTTCCCGGTCATCGAGAGGGCCCAGGAGCTGTCCGGGCGGACCTACGGGAAGAACCACGAGGACGACGTCCGGTTCCGGGTCGTGGCCGACCACGTGCGCAGCTCGATGATGCTGATCGGCGACGGCGTCACCCCGGGCAACGAGTCCCGTGGCTACGTGCTGCGGAGGCTGCTGCGCCGCGCCGTACGCTCCATGCGCCTGCTCGGGGTCGAGGACCGCATCCTGCCCGAGCTGATGCCGGTCAGTCGCGACAAGATGGGTGAGGCCTACTCCGAGCTGCTCACCGACTGGGAGCGGATCTCGACGATCGCCTACGCCGAGGAGGACGCCTTCCGGCAGACGCTGCGCACCGGCACGTCGATGTTCGACGCCGCCGCCCAGGACGCGAAGGCGGCCGGCAGCGGCGAGCTGTCCGGGAGCAAGGCGTTCGCGCTGCACGACACCTACGGCTTCCCGATCGACCTGACCCTGGAGATGGCCTCCGAGCAGGGCCTCGCGGTCGACGAGGAGGGCTTCCGTCGGCTGATGACCGAGCAGCGCGAGCGCGCCAAGGCGGACGCGAGGTCCAAGAAGGGGAGGCACGCCGACACCACCGCCTACCGGCAGGTCTCGGACTCCCTCGGTGCTGCGGTGGAGTTCACCGGCTACTCCGAGGTGGTCACCGAGGGCACCGTGCGCGGGATCATCGACGGCTCGGCCACCTCGACCACCTCGGCCCACGAGGGCGACGAGATCGAGCTGGTGCTCGACCGCACGCCGTTCTACGCCGAGGGCGGCGGCCAGCTCGCGGACCAGGGGGTCATCGAGCTCGAGAGCGGCGCGCGCCTGCAGGTGCTCGACGTCCAGGCCCCGATCCACGGACTGGTGGTGCACCAGGCGAAGGTCCTCTCCGGCGAGGTCACGGTCGGCGACCCGGCGCAGGCGCTGGTCGACATCGAGCGGCGCCGGTCGATCAGCCGCGCGCACACCGCGACGCACATGGTCCACAAGGCGTTCCGGGA
>JBDTXF010000678.1:0-1784 GCA_040006355.1 Nocardioidaceae bacterium
GACGGCCCTCGTCGGCGACCTGGCGGGTGCTGGTGATCACCTTGTCGATGAAGCCGTAGTCCTTGGCCTCCTCGGCCGTGAACCACCGGTCGCGGTCGGCGTCGGTCTCCACCTGCTCGAGCGGCTGGCCGGTGTGCTCGCTGATCAGCTCGAAGAGCACCTTCTTGATGTGCAGCGACTGCTGCGCCTGGATCTTGATGTCCGAGGCGGAGCCGCCCATGCCGCCGGAGGGCTGGTGCATCATGATCCGCGCGTGCGGGAGGGCGTAGCGCTTGCCGGCGGCGCCGGCGCAGAGCAGGAACTGACCCATCGAGGCGGCCAGGCCCATGCCGACCGTCGCCACGTCGTTGGGGATGTAGTTCATGGTGTCGTAGATCGCCATCCCCGAGTCCACCGAGCCGCCGGGGCTGTTGATGTGCAGGAAGATGTCGGTCTCGGGGTCCTCGGCGGAGAGCAGCAGCATCTGCGCGCAGATCGCGTTGGCGTTCTGGTCGCGGACCTCGGAGCCGAGGAAGATGATGCGCTCTCGCAGGAGGCGCTGGTAGATGTGGTCGTCGAGCCCGTTCGCCGAGCCGCCACCGTTCATCTGGGTCTCTGTGTTGCTGGGGTTCCTGGGTGTCATGGGCACGTCCACGACCCTAGCGGCATGCACCGGCACTTCCACGGGCAATCCCGTCGTGTTCGCCCACAGCGCATCGGTGGCGCGCGCACAGCTCACCGGGCAGTGAACCTCAGCTCCACCCGTCGGTTCACCCGGCGGTGTGACTCGCTGTCGTTGCGCACCACGGGGTCGGCCTCGCCCCTGCCCAGCACGGTGAAGGCGTCACGGGCGGCGGGCAGCTGCGGCCGCAGCGCGGCGGCGACAGACTGGGCGCGCCGCCTGCTCAGGACCAGACCGTGCTGGGCGCTGCCGAGGTCGTCGGTGTAGCCGACGATGAGGAGCCGGCCGGGGCCCTTGGCCCTGAGCTGCGCGGCCACCTCCCTGAGCCTGGCCCGCGCGGCGGGGCGCAGTCGCGGACTGTCCTTGGCGAACAGCACCGTGCTGTCGAGCCGCACGCTGATCTGCTTCGGGCCGACCTCGACCCGTGCCTCCCCCCTGAGGTCGGCGGTGTTCACCAAGATGTCACGGACCGGCGCGATGACGCGGAGCACCGGAGCGTCCTCGGACGCGCCCGGCGCCGCGCCGGCCGCTAGCGCCGGTCCGATGGCCGCGAGGACGCCGGTCGCCAGCACGAGGGTCCGCCACCGGGAGTGCCGGGCCGTCACTGGACCGGCACGGAGGACACGGTGCCGAAGGCCGGGATGCGTACGTCGACCGAGGACGCCGCGGCCGGCGGCGCGGCGAAGGTGACGTCCAGGCTCACCGACTGCCCCGGCTCGACGATGGTGGCGCCGAGGTTCTGGCTGCACAGGCAGCGTCGGCCGGTGTCGGTGGCAGCGAGGTAGACCTTGCCGCGCGCGCCGTCGACCAGCTCGACACCGTCCATGCTGTCGAGCCCCTCCGCGCCCGTCTTGAAGTTCCCGTCGTCGAAGGTCTGTGCGATCTGGGCCCGGTCCTTGGCAGCCGGGTCGACCGTCATCCTCAGCTGGAGCACGGCCAGTTCCCCCGAGCGTTTGACCGGGAAGACCTCGAGGGCGACCGACTTGTCGTCCACGAACCCACTGAGCGTCGTGAAGGGGTCGCCGAGGTCGGACGGTGTCGGTCCGTCCGAGGGGGACGCGGACGGGGTGCCGGTCGAGCTCGAGACACCGGACGGGGCGACGGACGATGGCGTGACGGACGA
>JBDTXF010000679.1:0-1784 GCA_040006355.1 Nocardioidaceae bacterium
CTGGGAAACTGGCATGCCCCCAGCGTTGCAACGGCGGGGTGATGCGGGTTTCCCAGGCGCCCCTGGGAAACTGGCAGGAGGGTCTGAGGGGGCAAAGCCGCGAGGGGCGCCCCGCTGAGTCAGCAGGACGCCCCTCTCGACGTGTGGATCAGATCCCGGCAGGTGTCACTCGGCGGTCGGCAGGATGTTCACGACCCGGCGGCCGCGCTTGCTGCCGAACTCCACGTTGCCGCCGACCAGGGCGAACAGCGTGTCGTCGCCGCCACGCCCGACGCCGCTGCCCGGGTGGAAGTGCGTGCCTCGCTGGCGCACGATGATCTCGCCGGCGTTGACCAGCTGGCCGCCGTAGCGCTTCACACCGAGCCGCTGGGAGTTCGAGTCCCGACCGTTCCTGGTCGAGGCTGCGCCCTTCTTGTGTGCCATGAGTTCGTGCCCTTCGATGCGTGTCGAGACGACGGGTGAGGGGATCAGCTCAGGAGCTGATGTCGGTGACCTTGACCTGGGTGTACTTCTGGCGGTGACCCTGGCGCTTGCGGTAGCCGGTCTTGTTCTTGTACTTCAGGATGGTGATCTTCGGACCCTTGGTGGCTCCGAGCACCTCGACGGTCACCGAGGCCGCACCCAGCGCGTCGGCGCCGGTGGTGACTGTCTCGCCGTCCACGAGCATGACCACGGGGAGACTGACGGAGTCGCCGACCTGCTGGGCAACCTTGTCGATCTCGATGACGTCGCCGACAGCAACCTTCTGCTGCTGGCCGCCACTGCGAACGATCGCGTACACCGCGGACTCACTCTCTTCGTTGGACTACGAGTTGTGCTGTGCCGCCCGGCGCGCTCGCCACGCACTCGGGAGGAGGCGGGGGCGTTGTGCCGTGCACACACGACGGTGCACTGAGCGCACCAAGCGACAAGTCTACGGACGCCACCCCGACGGGTCAAAACGAGCATCGTCGAGGTGCGACCGGGCCTCAGCCGACCGGCGGACCCGCCGGCCTCCGGACCACCTTGCGACGCGACGAGGTGACCTGGCGCGGACCGGCGACGGCGACCGCCTGTGCCGGCTCGTCACCGGAGTCCGCGGACGCATCCGGTACGTCGGCCAGGGCCGTCGGCTCCACAGCCGGGGCCGCTGGGGTGACCGGGGCGGTGATGACCGTCGACGTCCCCGCGCTCCCCGCGGGGCGGCGGGCCACCCGGCGACGGGTCGTCGCCACGACGCGCGGGACCTCCACCGGCTCCGGGACCTCCGCCGGCTCCGTGAGCTCGGCGGCGACCGGCTCGACCGGCTCGTCGGTCACCGGCGGCTCGGCCTGCGCCACCTCGGGCACCACCTCGGCGGCACTGGGCGTGCCGTCCTCCGGCTCGCTGGTCGGCGCACTGGTCCGGGTGATGGTCGGCCCGTCGCCCTGGCCCACGCCCTTGTCCGCAGGCCGCTCCACGGCCTCGTCCGGCCGGTCCTCGGCCGTCTCCGCGACCGGCTTGTGCTCGTGCTTGGCCATCGCGGCGACGTCCTTGGGCGACGGCGACGCACTCGGCGCCGGAGCGCCGTTGCCACGACCGTTGCCGGTGGTCTCGTCGCGGCCTCGGCCACGGCGACCGCGGCGCGGCTCGTCGTCGGTCTGGGTGTGCGGCTCGACCGGCTCGTGGCTGATCACCACGCCGCGCCCCTGGCAGTGGTCGCAGTTCTCGCTGAAGGACTCGAGCAGCCCGGTGCCGATCCGCTTGCGGGTCATCTGGACCAGGCCGAGCGAGGTGACCTCGGCGACCTGGTGCCGGGTGCGGTC
>JBDTXF010000680.1:0-1782 GCA_040006355.1 Nocardioidaceae bacterium
CCGGCTGCGGCCAGGTCGTTGCGGTACCACGCCATGCGGCTCAGCCCGACGAGCATGTCGGCGGTGCCCCGCATGACGGTGGCCCCGGCCGGGGTGTTGGCCTCGGCGAGCTCCAGGGCCCGGGCGAAGGTGCGCTCGGCGTCGCGCAGCCGTCCCAGCCTGAGCTCCATGTCGGCCATCGCGATCGAGCATCCCAGCACGTCCGCGATGTGCCCGGCCCGAGCCAGAGCCGAGATGGACGTGGCATAGCTGGCATGGGCTGACGTCAGGTCTCCGATGGTCCACGACGCCAGACCGGACAGCGCGGCCGCTGCTCCGGTGATGATGTCGTCACCTTCGACGGCGACGTCGATGGCCCGCTGTGCGCGGGTGATGGCATCGTCGGGGTCACCGCCGATGAGCGCGAGCGCTGCCCGGTACATCTCCAAGGACGCCGGCACGCGAGGGAGCTCGTCGCGATCCGCCACGACCAGGTCCGCCAGCGGCTCCGCCATCAGCTGCTCGACATGATCGAGCCGCAGGTCGACGCCGGCGAAGTCGTTGCTGGCCATCAGCCCGCCGATGAGCGCGAGCGCGAGCACGGGGCGGCGGCGCACGATGTCATCGGGCAGCTCGTGCGCCCATCGGCGCAGGAGATCCTCGCGCCGTTCACGACCCAGCCTCCGGAAGGACAGCTCGACGAGGTCCGCGGCCCGCTCCACGTCCTTGCCCGCCAGAGCATGCCGAACCGCGTCCTCGACCTGACCCGCCTCGACGTACCACTCCGCGGCTCGGCGATGCAGCTCCGGCAGGTCATCAGGGCGTTCTTCGAGCAGGTGCGCACGAAGGACGTCCCCGAAGAGGTGGTGGTAGCGGTACCAGCTCCGGTGGGCGTCGAGCGGGACCACGAACAGGTTGTCCCGGTCCAGGGCCTCGAGCATCGCTCTGCCGCTCCGGCCGCGGGGCAGCGGGGCGACCGCGTCGCACAGGGACCCGGTCAGCCGGTCCAGGACCGAGGTGTCGAGCAGGAAGCGGCGTACGTCGTCGGGCTGACGGCTGAGGACCTCGTCCGCGAGGTAGTCGACGACGAACCGGTCGTCGCCGGCGAACCCGGCGATGAAGCCGGCGCGGTCGTCGCGGTCGCGGAGGGAGAGGGCGGCGAGCTGGAGGGCCGCGACCCAGCCCTCGGTCCGGGTCTCGAGCGCCGAGATGTCGGTCGTGGTCAGGTCGAAGCCGTCGAGGTAGCTGGCCACCTCGTCGCTGGTGAACCGGAGGTCGGCTGCGCGGATCTCGACCAGCTCCCCGCGGACCCTGAGCCGCGAGAGCGGCAGGGCGGGGTCCGCGCGGGTGCTGATCACGAGCCGGAGCTGGGGCGGCAGGTGGTCGATCAGGAACCTCATCCCGGCCGCGACGTCCACGCCGTCGGCGAGGTGGTAGTCGTCGAGGACCACGGTCACCTCACCGGGGTGCACGCTCAGCTCGTTCACCACGCCGGCCAGCACCGTCTCCAGCGGCGCCTGCTCGGACTGCAGGAGCGTGAGCGCCGCTGCGCCTGACCCCGGGACGGCCCGGTCGAGAGCGAGGAGCAGATAGGACCAGAACGACGTGGCCTGACGGTCACGCTCGTCCAGGGACACCCACGCCACAGGACGGTCGTCCGGACGCGGGCGGCCGGTGTCCAACCACGAGGCGAGCAGCGTCGTCTTCCCGAACCCCGGCGGTGCCGAGACCAGGGTGACCGGCGCATCCGAGGCCCGCTGCAGCAGGCCGGCCAGTCGGGGGCGCGCCACGAGCTCGTGGCGC
>JBDTXF010000681.1:0-1774 GCA_040006355.1 Nocardioidaceae bacterium
TCCCCCCGCACCACCAGCAGCCAGGAGTGGAAGACCGTCGCGGCATACGGGCCCTGGACGTCCTCGAAGAAGGTGGCGTCGACCGGGCCGGTGCCGTCGTCGAGGGTCAGGAACACCACGCGCCGACCGGACCGGATCGGTGGCGTCTGGGTGGCGACCTTGACCCCGGCCACCAGCAGCTCGGAGCGGCTGCGCCGGCGGAGCAGGTCCGCGGACCGGGTCACCGCCAAGGCGTCGAGGAACGGGTCGTAGAACTCCACGACGTGCCGGCTGGCGTCGAGCCCGAGGATCTCCAGCTCGGCGCGGACCCGCTCGGAGTCGTCCATCTCGGGCAGCCCGCTGACCTCACCGTCGACCGGTGCGTCCCCGAGGTCGAGGGCGAGCTGCACGGACGTGACCGGCTCGGCCCTGCGGGTCGCCTGCGACTGCCGTGAGGCCTGCTCCCAGACCCCCTCCCGGCGCCGGTCGCGCACCAGGTCGTCCGAGCTGTTGTCGCGGGCGGCGTCCTCGGCTCGCGCTACCGCGGCCACCCGCCCCCCGGCGGGGGCCGCTCGTGCCGCCAGGCCCCGGCCCCTGCTGGCCCGGTCCACGGCCCGGGAGTGCCGGTCGAGGTCCGCCACCTGGAGCAGCAGGTCGCGGCGGGTGACCTTGCCGCGACGGCGTACGCCGTGCCCGGCGATCGCCGTGCCGATGCCGTAGACCGCGTCGAACCCACCCGCGAGCACCAGCCGCTCCAGGACCGGTCGGGACACCCGGGCGCGGTGCCAGAAGTCGGTGAGCGAGTGGTAGGGACGGGCCGCGACGACCCGGTCCACCTCCGCCTCGGAGATGCCCTTGACCTCCGAGAGCGCCAGCCGGATGCCGTAGGCCCGGCCGTCCGGGAGACCCGGCGACGGTGCCGCACGGGGCGGCTCCCCCATCACCTCGGGCGGCGGCTCGTCGTGGATCCCGACCCGCTCGGTGACGTAGGCCCTCTCCGAGGCGTTCACGTCGAGGCCGAGCACCGCGATGCCGAAGTGCCGGGCGTCGTCGAGGATCAGCCGCTTGGGATACATCCCCGGGTCGTGGGTGAGCACCCCGGACAGGAAGTGCGCCGGGTAGTGCGCCTTGAGCCAGGCCGACTGGTAGGTCGGCAGCGCGAACGCGGCAGCGTGCGCCTTGCAGAAGCCGAACGACGCGAACGCCGCAAGGACCTTCCAGATCTCCTCGACGAACCGGCGCTCGTAGCCGAGCGCCATCGCCCGCGGGAAGAACCACAGCCTGGTCTCCGCCATCCCCTCCACGTCGCCGAGCGCCCGGCGGGCCTCGTCGGCCTCGGCCAGCGTGCAGCCGGCGAACCGGGAGATCATCTCGATCACCTGCTCGTGGAACACCACCACCCCGTGGGTAGGGCCGAGGATCGGGCGCAGGTCGTCGTGGAGGTAGCGCGGCGGCCGCCAGCCCTGCTTGACCTCGAGGTAGGGCGTGATCATGTCGCTCTTCACCGGCCCGGGACGGAACAGCGAGATGTCGGTGATGATGTCCTCGAAGGACTCGATCCCGGACTTGCCGACCAGCTCGCGCTGACCGGGTGACTCGATCTGGAAGCAGCCGAGGGTCTTGGCCTGGGAGATCATCTGGAACGTCGGCTCGTCGTCGAAGGGCACCTGCTGCTCGTCGTCGAGGTCGATCCGCACCCCCTCGAGCCGCTCGATCTCGTCGACGGCGTGCGCCATCGAGGACTGCATCCGGATGCCGAGCACGTCGAGCTTGAGCAGCCCGAGGTCCTCGACGT
>JBDTXF010000682.1:0-1764 GCA_040006355.1 Nocardioidaceae bacterium
CGGTCGGGTAGGGCGTGTAGCCGACCGTGTTGCGCCCGCGCAGCAGCATCTGCAGACAGATGTTCGGCACCGACTGCCGCAGCGCGGCGAGCCGCTCCCACGGGTCCTCGGCCAGGAACCGCAGTGCCACGTCGTACGTCGCACCGCCCCAGGCCTCGAGGCTCCACAGCTGCGGGGTCATCCGGGAGACGTGACCGGCGACGGCGACCAGGTCGCGGGTGCGGACCCGGGTCGCGAGCAGCGACTGGTGGGCGTCGCGGAAGGTGGTGTCGGTGACGGCGACCGGCTGCTGCTCCCGCAGCGCCCGCGCGAAGGCCTCGGGCGCGGCGGCCAGCAGGGCCTGCCGGGTCCCGTCGGGGGCCGGCACCGCGAGGTCGAGGCGCGGGAGCTTGCTGACCGGGTCGAGCGACACCGGCGCGGGCCCGTGCGGCTGGTTGACCGTGACGTCGGCGAGGTAGGTCAGCAGCTTGGTGCCGCGGTCCGCGGACGAGCGGGCGGTGAGCAGCTGCGGGTGGTCCTCGATGAACGCGGTGGTGATGTGCCCGGACCGGAAGTCCGGGTCGTCGAGCACCGCCTGCAGGAACGGGATGTTGGTGGAGACACCTCGGATCCGGAACTCCGCGACCGCGCGGCGGGCCCGCAGCACGGCGGTGTTGAAGTCGTGACCGCGGCAGGTCAGCTTGGCGAGCATCGAGTCGAAGTGCGCGCTGACCTCCGCCCCGGAGTACGTCGTGCCGCCGTCGAGACGGACCCCGGCGCCACCGGGGGAGCGGTAGGTGGTGATCTTGCCGGTGTCCGGCCGGAAGCCGTTCGCGGGGTCCTCAGTGGTGATGCGGCACTGCAGCGCCGCACCTCGCAGCACGATCCGGTCCTGGGAGAGCCCGAGGTCCTCGAGCGTCTCACCGGACGCGATCCGCATCTGGGACTGCACGAGGTCGACGTCGGTGACCTCCTCGGTGACCGTGTGCTCGACCTGGATCCGCGGGTTCATCTCGATGAAGTGGTAGGCGCCGTCGCGGTCGAGGAGGAACTCCACGGTGCCGGCGTTGCGATAGCCGATCTCGGTCGCGAAGCGCACCGCGTCGGCGCACATGCACTCCCGGACCGCCGGGTCGAGGTTCGGGGCCGGAGCGATCTCCACGACCTTCTGGTGGCGCCGCTGCACCGAGCAGTCGCGCTCGAAGAGGTGGATGACCCCGCCGTCACCGCCGGACCCGTCGGCGAGGACCTGCACCTCGATGTGGCGGGGCTCGACGACGGCCTGCTCGATGAACAGGGTCGGGTCCCCGAAGGCGCCGTCCGCCTCGCGCATGCAGGTCTCGATGGCCTCCCGAAGCTGGTCCGGGGCGTCGACCCGCCGCATGCCGCGCCCGCCGCCACCGGCGACCGCCTTGACGAACAGCGGGAAGGGCAGGTCGGCGGCGGACTCCACGAGGGCGTCGACGTCGGTCGACGGCGCGACGGACGCCAGCGTGGGGACGCCGGCCTCGCGTGCGGCGGCGATCGCGCGGGCCTTGTTGCCGGTCAGGGTGAGCACCTCGGCCGTCGGGCCGATGAAGGTCACGCCTGCGTTGGCACAGGCCTCGGCGAGCTGGGGATTCTCGGAGAGGAATCCGTATCCGGGGTAGACCGCGTCCGCCCCGGCGCGCACCGCTGCGGCGACGATCACGTCGGGGTCGAGGTAGGCACGCACGGGGTGCCCGCGCTCTCCGATCTCGTAGGCCTCGTCGGCCTTGAGCCGGTGCTCGGAGCCCCGGTCCTCGT
>JBDTXF010000683.1:0-1758 GCA_040006355.1 Nocardioidaceae bacterium
AGTAGCGCAGGAAGTACCACGACGAGTCGACGAAGGTGTCCATCGTGTCGGTGTCCCGCTGCGCTGGCCCGCCGCAGGACGGGCAGTCGACGTCGACCCATTCGGTGACCGCCGCCAGCGGTGAGCTTCCCTGCGGCTTCAGGTCGGCGCCCCTCAGCTCGGGCAGCACGACCGGAAGCTGGTCGTCGGGGACCGGCACCTCGCCGCACGCCCGGCAGTGGATGATCGGGATCGGGCAGCCCCAGAAGCGCTGGCGGGACAGCAGCCAGTCGCGCAGCCGGAAGTTCACCGCGCCCTCACCGCCTCCGTCCGCCTCCAGCCGCTCGATCATCCGGGCGATGCCGGCGGCCTTGTCACCCAGCCCGTCGAGCTCCCCGGAGTTGACGTAGACGCCGTCCCCGGTGGTCGCGACGAAGGTCTCCTCGGGGTTGTCCTCGCCGGTGTCGACGACCCGGCGCACCGGCAGACCGAACATCTTCGCGAAGTCCAGGTCGCGCTGGTCGTGGGCGGGCACGGCCATGATCGCGCCGGTGCCGTAGTCGGCCAGCACGTAGTCGGCCGCCCACACCGCCATCTCCTCGCCGGTGGCCGGGTTGACCGCGCTGACCCCTAGGTCGACACCGGTCTTGGGCCGGTCGGTGGCCAGCCGGTCGATGTCGGAGGCCTTGCGGACCTCGCCCAGGTAGGCGTCCAGGTCGGCGCGACGCTCCGGGGCGCAGATCTCCGCCGCCACCTTCGCGTCGGCGGCGACCACCATGAACGTCGCGCCGTACAACGTGTCCGGCCGCGTCGTGTAGACGGTCAGCGGCCGCGTGGAGCCGTCGGCCAGCCTCAGCACGAACTCGACGTGGGCGCCGACCGACCGGCCGATCCAGTTGCGCTGCAGGGCCAGCACCCGCTCGGGCCAGTGCCCTTCCAGCCCCGCCATGTCATCGAGCAGCCGCTGGGCGTAGTCGGTGACCTTGAAGTACCACTGCGACAGCTCGCGCTTGGTGACCTCGGCGCCGCACCGCTCGCAGTGACCGTCGACCACCTGCTCGTTGGCCAGCACGGTCTGGTCGTGGGGGCACCAGTTGACCGGGGAGAACTTGCGGTAGGCCAAGCCCCGCTCGCGGAACCTCAGGAACAGCCACTGGGTCCAGCGGTAGTACTCCGGGTCGGAGGTGTGCAGCCGGCGCGACCAGTCGAAGGACACCGCGTAGCGACGTAGCGACTCCGCCTGGGTCTCGATGTTGGCATAGGTGTACGTCGCGGGGTGCTCGTCGCGCCGGAAGGCGGCGTTCTCGGCAGGCAGGCCGAACGAGTCCCAGCCGATCGGGTTAAGCACGTCGTAGCCGCGCTGCCACCAGTAGCGGGCGATCACGTCGTGCAGCGCCATCACCTCGGCGTGCCCCATGTGCAGGTCGCCACTCGGGTAGGGGAACATCGTCAGCGCGTAGCGGCGCTCCCGGGAGCCGTCGTCGGCAGCCTCGAACGCGTTCAGCTCGTCCCAGACCGGTCGCCACTTGTCCTGGGTGGCCACCACGTCGTAGACCGCTCGGGGTGGCCGGTCCTCGTGCTGCTCGGTCATCTCGTTCGCCTTCCTCGTGGCACAGCGGTGGGGCACAAAAAAAACCCCTCGGGAACGAGGGGTGGTCGCGTGGCTGTCCTGCCCTGGTGGGCTGGAGGTCAACACGACCGGCTGAGAAGGAGAAGCGTCCGCATGACTCCAGTCTAGCGCACCGGAGCCCGGAGCCCGGAGCCCGGAGCCCGCGCTCC
>JBDTXF010000684.1:0-1758 GCA_040006355.1 Nocardioidaceae bacterium
TTGAGGATGTTGTCGGTGCGCGGGTTGCCCTGGGCGTCGACGAAGTGCGCCTTGAGGGTGGCCACCTCACGCCGGGCGATCGTCTTCGGGCTGGACCGGTGGACGAGCTGGTCGATGGTGTCGGCGAGCCGCTCGCGGGTGGCCTCCATGTCGTCCTCGATCGATGCCGGGGGACGCTCCTCCAGCTTCGGGTCGGGCTTCGCCACGGTGTTCTCCTCGTCGTCACGGGGCCCGCGAGTCCTCGCGGGCGGTTGAGCGAGAAGGTTACCTGGCTTGTAGGTTGCTCGAGACCCAGCATCTGCCCAGCACCCGGTCAGGAGACCCCGTGAGCCAGACCCGTCTGTCCCCCGGCGACACCGCACCCGACTTCACCTTGACCTCGGACACCGATCAGCAGGTGTCCCTGCACGACCTGCTCGGCCGCAGGGTGATCGTCTACTTCTACCCCGCGGCGATGACGCCCGGCTGCACCAAGCAGGCCTGCGACTTCACCGACTCCCTGGACTCCCTGAAGGCAGCCGGCCTCGAGGTGCTCGGCATCTCCCCGGACGAGCCGGCGAAGCTGGCGGGCTTCCGCGCGCGCGACTCGCTGAGGATCACCCTGCTCTCCGACCCGGACCGGTCGGTGCTGGGGGCCTACGGCGCGTTCGGGGAGAAGAAGCTCTACGGCAAGGTGGTCCAGGGGGTGATCCGCTCGACCTTCGTGGTCGACGAGGAGGGCCGCATCGAGCTCGCGCAGTACAACGTGAAGGCCACCGGGCACGTCGCCAAGCTCCGCAAGGACCTCGGTCTGGCGACCTGAGCGCACCCTAGACTGCTCCCGCGCGCCCGTAGCCCAACGGCAGAGGCAGTCGGTTTAGGTCCGGCCCAGTGTGAGTTCGAATCTCATCGGGCGCACGGTGCCCTCACAGGCCGCTCAGCACGTCCGCCACCACCGGCGCGATCTCCCGGACCGCCTTGCCACGGTGGGAGATCGCGTCCTTCTCCCGGACCGAGAGCTCGGCCGAGGTGCGGCCGTCACCGGGCCGCTGGTCGTCGGCCACGAACAGCACGTCGTAGCCGAACCCGCCGCTGCCGCGCTGCTCACCGATCACCCGACCATGCATCTCGCCGTGCACCACGTGCTCGGCGACGCCCCCGGCTCCGGCCGGGTAGGCCAGCGCCACCGCGCAGGTGAAGTGCGCGCCGCGCCGTGCCTCGGGCACGTCGGCGAGCTGCTCGAGCAGCAGCGCGTTGTTGGCGGCGTCGTCCTTGGCGGTCCCGGACCACCGCGCCGAGAGCACCCCCGGCATGCCGTTGAGCGCATCGACGCACAGGCCGCTGTCGTCGGCCACCGAGGGGAGGCCGGTCGCAAGGACACCGGCATGCGCCTTGATCAGCGCGTTGCCGGCGAACGTCGGCTCGGTCTCGGCGGGCTCAACGTAGGGCGTGACGTCGTCGAGGCCGAGCACCTCCACGCCGGGCACCAGCTCCACCAGGATGCGCCGCATCTCGAGCAGCTTCTTGGCGTTGCGCGAGGCCAGGAACACCCGGGGCGCGCTCATCGGGCGAGGGCGTCGCGCTGCATCGAGGTCAGGTCGACGCAGCCCTTCTCGGCGAGCGACAGGAGGCTGTCGAGCATCGCCCGGTCGAAGGGCGCACCCTCCGCGGTGCCCTGGACCTCGACATAGGCGCCCTCGCCGGTCATCACGACGTTCATGTCCGTCTCGGCGCGGACGTCCTCCTCGTAGGGCAGGTCGAGCCGCGGCTCGCCGTCGA
>JBDTXF010000685.1:0-1757 GCA_040006355.1 Nocardioidaceae bacterium
CGGGGGCCTAGGAGAGCAGATGCTCGACGAGAACGACAGCACCACCGACCAGACCACCAGCACACCGGGGACCGGGGACTCAGCCGCCCCCTCCGGATCGGACGAGGCACCCGCCCCGGCCAAGAAGGCCGCCAAGCGCGCCCCCCGCAAGACCGCCAAGAAGGCGGCGCCGAGCGTCCCGGGTCCCGCCGCTCCCGAGGCCGCGAGCGAGCCGGCCGACCAGCCCGCCGACCAGCCGGCCCCCGGTTCCGACCCGGCGCCGGTCAAGAAGACCGCGAAGCGGGCGACCGCGAAGAAGGCCACCGCCAAGAAGACCACGGCCAAGAAGACCACGGCCAGGCGGACCACCAAGAAGGTCGCCGCCGGGGCCGACGGTGACGCACCCGCGGGGGACCCCACCGAGGCACCTGTCGCGACCCCGACCGGGTCCGCCCCGCAGGCCCCTCTCCCCGAGCCGGCTGTCTCGGCGTCGGCGGCTCCGGCCGCCCCTTCCCTGCTGTTCCAGGCACCGGACGCGACCGCCGCCCCCCGCCGGCGCCGGAGGACGGCTGGCGCGGCCGCCGCGGTCGAGGACGGCCCGGTTGCAGACAGGGCAGGCACCGACAGCGCGGCCGCGACGACCCCGGCTCCTCCCGAGCCCGCTGCCTCCTCCGCCGCCGAGCCCGAGACCGAGACAGACCCCGAGGCGCCGAGCCCACGGCGTACGCGCAGCCGCCGCACCGTGAAGACCACGACCATGCCCGCCGCGGCCGCCCCCGAGCCGGCGGAGGAGTCGGTGGGCGACACCGCCGCCGCACCGGCCGGCCCTGCTGCGGCCGACCAGGACCCCGACGTCGAGGTCGCCGAGCCCGAGGACGCCGAGGAGACCGAGGAGTCCGACGACGAGCAGGACGGCGACGGCCAGAGCGGCAACCGCCGCCGTCGTCGCCGCGGTGGTCGGCGTCGGCGCCGGAGCGGGGGCGGGGACGGTCCCGATGAGGACACCGACAGCTCCGAGGACGGACCGGCTGACGGCACGGACGCCGCGGGCGAGCAGGCCGACGCCGGTGACGACAGCTCCGAGCAGGGCAGCCGCCAGGGCGGTCGTGGCTCGGGTCAGCGCAACCAGCGCAACCAGCGTGGTGGCACCAGCCAGAAGAGCTCCGGTCAGGGCGGGAACGGCCCGGACCGGTCGGACTCCGAGGACCAGGGCGACGGCCAGGACGACGGCGCCGGGTCCCGTCGCCGCCGGCGCCGTCGTCGTGCCGGTGAGGAGGGGGACGGCGGCGCCGAGGAGCCCAACACCGTCGTCCGGGTGCGCAAGCCCCGCACCGCCGAGGACGAGATCACCAGCCTGCACGGCTCGACCCGGCTCGAGGCCAAGAAGCAGCGCCGCCGCGAGGGTCGGGAGGCCGGTCGTCGTCGGGCCCCGATCGTCAGCGAGGCCGAGTTCCTGGCCCGGCGTGAGGCCGTCGACCGGGTGATGGTGATCCGGCAGAAGCAGGACCTCACCCAGATCGCGGTGCTCGAGGACAAGGTCCTCGTCGAGCACTACGTGGCCCGCGAGTCGCAGACGTCCCTGATCGGGAACGTCTACCTCGGCCGCGTGCAGAACGTCCTGCCCTCCATGGAGGCGGCGTTCATCGACATCGGGAAGGGTCGCAACGCCGTGCTCTACGCCGGTGAGGTCAACTGGGACTCCCTTGGTGCGGGCAACGGTCCGCGCAAGATCGAGCAGGTCCTCAAGTCCGGCCAGCCGATCCTGGTGCAGGTCAGCA
>JBDTXF010000686.1:0-1749 GCA_040006355.1 Nocardioidaceae bacterium
CATGCAGACGCGCCGGGTCGGCGGGGTCGAGACGTGCAGACGCGCCGGGTCGGCGAGCAAGCAGAGGGGCACCCGCGCGAAGGGCCGAGAAGCCGAGCCGGTGCGCCTGCTCCGCGTCGACGTGGACCAGCACCCGGTCGAACAGGGTGCGGTAGGGACTCACCGACGGGCCCAGTCCTGCAGCGAGCGCACGCCGATGTCGCCGCCACGGAGCGCCTCGATGCCCTGCACGGCGGCACCGAGCCCCTGCACCGTGGTGATGCACGGGATGTTCGCCATGATCGCGGCGGTGCGGATCTCATAGCCGTCCACGCGGGCCAGCCCGCCGCCGGTCGAGCCGTGCGGGGTGTTGACCACCAGGTCGATCTCGCCGGCCTGGATCATCTGCACCGTCGTCGGCTCGCCCGCGGGGCCGGGGCCCTCGAAGTGCTTGCGCACGACGGTGACGCGCACGCCGTTGCGGCGCAGCACCTCCGCGGTGCCCTGGGTGGCCAGGATCTCGAACCCCAGGTCGGCGAGCACCTTGACCGGGAAGATCATCGAGCGCTTGTCCCGGTTGGCCATGCTCACGAAGACCTTGCCGCTGGTCGGCAGCGAGCCGAAGGCCGCGGTCTGCGCCTTCGCGAAGGCGGTCCCGAAGTCGGCGTCGAAGCCCATCACCTCGCCGGTCGACTTCATCTCCGGGCCGAGCACGCTGTCCACGTTCCTGCCGTCCGGGGTGCGGAACCGGTTGAACGGCATCACCGCCTCCTTGACCGCGATCGGTGCGTCGCCGGGCAGGTCGCCGCCGTCGCCCTCGGCGGGCAGCACGCCTGCGGTCCTCAGGTCCGCGATGGTCTCCCCCATCATCACCCGTGCCGCGGCGCTGGCGAGCGGCGTCGCGGTCGCCTTCGACACGAACGGCACCGTGCGGCTCGCCCGCGGGTTCGCCTCCAGGACGTAGAGCACGTCGGAGCCCAGGGCGTACTGCACGTTGAGCAGCCCCCGCACCCCGACGCCCTCGGCGATCGCCTCGGTGGCCGCCCGGATCCTGGCGATCTCCTGCGCGCCCAGGGTAATCGGCGGCAGGGCGCAGGAGGAGTCCCCGGAGTGGATCCCGGCCTCCTCGATGTGCTCCATCACGCCGCCCAGGAACAGGTCTGTGCCGTCGTACAGCGCGTCCACGTCGATCTCGACCGCGTCGTCGACGAACCGGTCGACCAGCACCGGGTGCGCCGGGCTGATCTCGGTGGCCCGCCCGATGTAGGACTCGAGAGCGGTGTCGTCGTAGACGATCTCCATGCCCCGGCCGCCCAGGACGTAGGACGGCCGCACCAGCACCGGGTAGCCGATCTCGGCCGCGATCGCCTGGGCCTCCTCGAAGGCGGTCGCCATCCCGTGCTTGGGCGCCGGAAGACCGGCCTTGGCGAGCACCCGCCCGAAGGCGCCCCGATCCTCGGCGAGGTCGATGGCGGCCGGGGGCGTGCCCACGATCGGCACCCCGGCGTCCTCGAGGCCCTGGGCCAGCCCCAGCGGGGTCTGGCCGCCGAGCTGGCAGATCACCCCGGCGACGGGACCGGCGAGGGTCTCGGCATGCACGATCTCGAGCACGTCCTCCAGCGTCAGCGGCTCGAAGTAGAGCCGGTCGCTGGTGTCGTAGTCGGTGGACACCGTCTCCGGGTTGCAGTTGACCATCACGGTCTCGTAGCCGGTCGCGGACAGCGCCATGCACGCGTGCACGCAGGAGTAGTCGAACTCGATGCCCTGGCC
>JBDTXF010000687.1:0-1744 GCA_040006355.1 Nocardioidaceae bacterium
TGCCCGAGCAGCGTCTGCTTGTCCCAGTCGGCGATGTCCGGGACCGCGATCGCCACCCCGAAGCCGGCTCCGGCGTCCTCGTCGAGACCGCCGAACAGCGAGTCCTGCCCGATCGCCTCGTTGCGCTTGATGTCGGCGTACTGGTCGACGGCCGTCTCGTGGATGGCCACCAGCGCTCGCCGGCGGTGCCCGAGGGAGTCGAACGCCCCGGCCTTGACGAGTGACTCCACGACCCGCTTGTTGCAGACCAGCGTGGAGACCTTGCCCATGAAGTCGGCGAAGTCGGCGAACCGGCCCTGCTCGCGGCGGGCGGCGACCACGGCGTCGACCACGTTGATGCCGACGTTGCGGATCGCGTTGAGACCGAAGCGGATGTCGTCGCCGACCGGGGTGAAGGTCGCCTCGGACTCGTTGACGTCGGGCGGCAGGACCTTGATCCCCATCCGACGGCACTCGTTGAGGTAGATCGCCATCTTGTCCTTGTCGTCCTTGACCGACGTCAGGACCGCGGCCATGTACTCGCAGCGGTAGTTGGCCTTGAGGTAGGCCGTCCAGTAGGACACCAGGCCGTACGCCGCGGAGTGCGCCTTGTTGAACGCGTAGTCGGAGAACGGCAGCAGGATGTCCCAGAGCGTCTTGACCGCGGCCGGGGAGTAGCCGCGCTCGAGCATCCCGGCCTCGAAGGCGGCGTACTGCTTGTCGAGCTCCTCCTTCTTCTTCTTGCCCATCGCGCGTCGCAGCAGGTCGGCCTGACCGAGGGAGTAGCCGGCCAGCCGCTGGGCGATCGCCATCACCTGCTCCTGGTAGACGATCAGGCCGTAGGTCTCGCCCAGGATGTCCGCGAGCGGCTCGGCCAGCTCGGGGTGGATCGGGGTGACCTCCTCGCGACCGTTCTTGCGACGGGCGTACTTGTTGTGCGAGTCCGCCCCCATCGGGCCCGGCCGGTAGAGCGCACCGACCGCGGAGATGTCCTCGAAGGTGTCGGGCTGCATGCTCCGCAGCAGGGCCCGCATCGGGCCGCCGTCGAGCTGGAAGACGCCGAGGGTGTCCCCCCGAGAGAGCAGGGCATAGGTCGCGGGGTCGGTGAGCCCGAGCTCCTCCAGGACGACCTTCTCCTGGCGGTTGTTCGCGATGTTGATCAGCGCGTCGTCGAGGATGGTGAGGTTGCGCAGCCCCAGGAAGTCCATCTTGATCAGACCCAGGCGCTCGCACGTCGGGTAGTCGAACTGGGTGATGATGGCGCCGTCCTGGTCGCGCCGCATCACCGGGATGACGTCCTGCAGCGGCGAGGAGGACATGATCACCCCGGCGGCGTGGACACCCCACTGACGCTTGAGCCCCTCGATCCCGATGGCCGTGTCCACGACCTTCTTGACGTCGGCGTCGGCGTCGTAGAGCGCCCGGAACTCGCCGCCCTCGCCGAAGCGCCTGTGGCCGCTGTCGAAGATCTCCTTGAGCGGGACGTCCTTGCCCATCACCGCGGTCGGCATCGCCTTGGTGATCCGGTCTCCCATCGCGAAGGGGTAGCCCAAGATGCGCGAGGAGTCCTTGACGGCCTGCTTGGCCTTGATGGTGCCGTAGGTGACGATCATCGAGACCCGGTCGTCGCCGTACTTCTCCGAGACGTAGCGGATCACCTCGCCGCGCCGCCGCTCGTCGAAGTCGATGTCGAAGTCGGGCATCGAGACGCGGTCGGGGTTGAGGAACCGCTCGAAGAACAACCCGTGCTGCAGCGGGTCGAGAT
>JBDTXF010000688.1:0-1742 GCA_040006355.1 Nocardioidaceae bacterium
GATGAGGACCTCGAGGTTCTCCCCCGGCTTGTCGCCGAAGCTGGCGCACATCGCCATCAGCCGCGCGACGTACCCGTGGTGGTCGGCGCCGAGCATGATGATGCAGCGGTCGAAGCCGCGCTCGCGCTTGTCGAGGTAGTAGGCGAGGTCGCCCGAGATGTAGGCCGGCTCGCCGTCGCTCTTGATGACGACGCGGTCCTTGTCGTCGCCGAACTGCGTCGTGCGCAGCCACAGGGCGCCCTCGGACTCGTAGAGATGACCGAGCGCGCGCAGCCGGGCGACCGCGTGCTGCACCGCGCCGGACTCATGCAGCGAGTTCTCGTGGAAGTAGACGTCGAAGTCGACCCCGAAGTCGTGCAGCGTCGCCTTGATCTCGTCGAACATCCGCTGCACGCCGACCGAGCGGAAGACCTCCTGAGCCTCGGTCGGGGGGAGGTCGAGGGTGTCCGGGTGCTCGGCGAGGACCGCCTGCGCGATCTCGACGATGTACTCGCCGCCGTAGCCGTCCTCCGGGGCGGGCGCGCCCGTCGCGCTGGCGAGCAGGGAGCGCGCGAAGCGGTCGATCTGCGCGCCGTGGTCGTTGAAGTAGTACTCCCGGGTGACCTCGGCTCCCGAGAGGGTGAAGATCCGCCCGAGCGCGTCGCCGACGGCCGCCCAGCGGGTGCCGCCGAGGTGGATCGGGCCGGTGGGGTTGGCCGAGACGAACTCCAGGTTGACCTTCTCCCCGGCGAACAGGTCGCTCGAGCCGTACGCCGCGCCCGCCGCCACCACCTGCGCCGCGACCGCGCCCTGGGCGTCGGCGGCGAGCCGGATGTTGAGGAACCCGGGACCGGCGATGTCGACCGAGGCGATCCCGTCGGCGGCACCGAGCCGCTCGGCGAGCAGGCCGGCCAGATCGCGGGGCGGGCGCCCCGCACGCTTGGCGAGCTGGAGGGCGACGTTCGTCGCGTAGTCCCCATGCTCCTTGTTCTTCGGTCGCTCCACGACCACCGTGGCCGGCACCCCGTCGGGCAGCGTCAGGGCACCCTCGTCGGTGAGGGCGCCCAGCACGTGCACGATCGTGGAGGAGAGCTCGTCAGGTGTCACCAGCCCAGCCTATCGGCGGCTCGGTGTCGACCTCGCACCCGCGGCTCCAGTTCGACGGCCCCCTGCTCCCGGATCGCCCGCGGTCACCGCCCCTGCACCGTCATGTACGCTCGTCGCGCACCGTGAGCCCCCGTAGCTCAGGGGATAGAGCACCGCCCTCCGGAGGCGGTGGCGTAGGTTCGAATCCTACCGGGGGCACGGACGTGATGTCTCACGACGACGCAGACACCCCGAACCCTGAAGGTCCGGGGTGCCCTGTGTGGGGTGTCGGTCCTACTTGAGGACGAAGCCGCCCTGGCAGGTGATGGTCGTGAACGCAGCGACCGTGATCTTGGACGGGTCCCCGCAGCCGGGGGTCCCTCTCCAGCCCTGGAACTTCGAGCCCGCGCGGGCCTGGGTGACGAGCTTCACGACGGTCCCCTTCGGGAAGGACGCCGAGCACGTGCCCGCGCCGCTGCCGAGGGTCACTGTGCAGCTGACCCCGGCCGGCTGCGAGGTGATGGTGCCGCTGCCGTTGCCAGCGGGGAGGATCGAGATGGTCCCGTTCGAGGACTGGAGCTGCACTCGCACGGTGATGATCGCGTAGGCGGTGGCACCGCCTGCGGTGCCGATGATGAGTGCGGACTGGGGATTGGTGACGGCCAGCGTCGTGACCG
>JBDTXF010000689.1:0-1728 GCA_040006355.1 Nocardioidaceae bacterium
GAGGCGGGGTCGGCGAGCTGGGCGACCTTGTGGGTCCCGAAGGTGACGGTGACGTCGGCCCGCACGTGCGGGCCGCGCACCTCGCCGGTGTCGACCTCGACGCCCGAGGGGATGTCCACGGCGACCATCGGGAGACCGGCCAGGGCCGCCACCGCCGCAGCCGCGTCCTCGCGCAGACCGCCGTGCCCACCGGTCCCGACGATACCGTCGACGACCACGTCGGGTCGCCGGGCGCGCTCCACCGAGGACACGGTGGTGCCGCCGGCCGCGCGCAGGGCGTCGAGGGCCGCCCCGTCGGCCCGGTCCGGGCTGAGCAGCACGGCCTGGACCTGCACTCCGCGCCGGGCGAGCACCGCCCCGGCGTACAGCGCGTCGCCGCCGTTGTTGCCGGCACCGACGAGCAGCAGCACCCGGGCGCCGTAGGCCCGGCCGAGGAGCTCCAGCACGGCGTGCGCCAGGCCGGTGGACGCGCGTTGCATCAACGTGCCCTCCGGCAGGGTCGCTATCAGGGCCTGCTCGGCCTCGCCGACCTGCTCGACGGTGTGCGCAGCTCGCATCCCGCGATCCTATGCGGGCAGGCTCTCAGAGGTGGACCCGAGCGCGTGGTTGCGCGACCTGGTGGCTCTCGACGTCCCCCTCGCGGATCAGGACTCGAGGACGACGACGGCGGAGGCGATCCCGGCGTCGTGCGACATCGAGACGTGCACGGTGACCACGCCGAGCTCGTCGGCACGGGCCAGGACCGAGCCCTGCATGTCCAGCCGCGGGTCACCGGTCGGGGCGTTGACCACCTCGGCGTCCAGCCAGCCCATCCCCACCGGAGCGCCGAGCGCCTTGGCGAGGGCCTCCTTGGCCGCGAACCGGGCGGCCAGCGCCGCGAGCCGGCGCGCCCGCTCGGCCGGCGTGAACAGCCGCGCGAGCATCCCGGGGGTGCGCTCCAGGGACTCCCCGAAGCGGGCGATGTCGACGACGTCGATGCCCACGCCCAGGATCGGCACGGCTCTGGCTCCTACTCGACGGTGACGGACTTGGCGAGGTTGCGCGGCTGGTCGACGTCGTGGCCCATCCGGGTGGCCAGCTCGCAGGCGAACAGCTGCAGCGGCACCACCGCGACCATCGGCTGCAGCAGCGTCGGCACCCTGGGCAGCCGGATCAGGTCGTCGGCGTACGGCGCGACCTCGTCGTCGCCCTCCTCGGCCAGCACGATGGTCCGCGCGCCCCGGGCCCGGATCTCCTGGATCCCGCTGACCATCTTGTCGTGCAGCTGGTCGCGGCCCTGCGGCGGCACCACGCAGAACACCGGCAGGCCCTCCTCGACGAGCGCGATCGGCCCGTGCTTGAGCTCGCCGGCCGCGAAGCCCTCGGCGTGGATGTAGGCCAGCTCCTTGAGCTTGAGGGCGCCCTCCAACGCGATCGGGAAGCCGGTGTGTCGGCCCAGGAACAGCACGGAGCTGGCGTCGGACAGCTCGCGGGCGAGCTCGTTGACCTGCTCGGCCGCGTCGAGCAGGCTCTGCACGTGGGCGGGCATCTGCTCGAGCTCGCGGACGATCTGGGCGATCTCGTCGCCGTACTTCGTGCCGCGGACCTGGGCGAGGTAGAGCCCGAGCAGGTAGCACGCCACCAGCTGGGTCATGAACCCCTTGGTGGAGGCCACCCCGATCTCGGGGCCGGCGTGGGTGTAGATCACGGCGTCGGACTCGCGCGGGATCGTCGACCCGTTGGTGTTGC
>JBDTXF010000690.1:0-1727 GCA_040006355.1 Nocardioidaceae bacterium
CCGACGACACCGCCGAGGTGGCCCGCGGGCTCGGTGCGATCGTGGTGCGCGAGGACCGGCCCGGCTACGGCTCCGCCGTGCACGCCGGCGTCGAGGCTGCGACGGCGGAGTTCCTCGCGGTGATGGACGGCGACGGCTCCTTCGACGCCCGTGACCTGCTGACCCTGCTGGCCGAGGTGCGCGCGGGGCGCACGGACATGGCGACCGGGCGCCGCCGTCCGGTGAGCCGGGGGGTCTGGCCGTGGCACGCCCGCGCCGGCAACAAGCTGGTCCTGTGGTGGCTGCGTCGCAGGATCGGCCTGCCGGTCCGCGACATCGCCCCGATGCGCGTCTGCCGCCGCGACGCCCTGCTCGCGCTCGACGTGCAGGACCGCCGCTTCGGCTACCCGGTCGAGCTGCTGCAGAAGGCCCAGCGGGCAGGGTGGCGCATCACCGAGAGCGACGTCGCCTACCTACCGCGTGCCGCAGGGACCCGCTCCAAGGTGTCCGGCTCCGTGCGCGGCACCCTGCGGGCCGCCCGCGACTTCGCGCGGGTCCTCTCGTGAGGACGGTGGTGCTGCTGATGGCCAAGGCGCCCGTCGCCGGCCAGGCCAAGACCCGGCTCGGAGCGCTCGTCGGGGACGACGCCGCGGCCGAGCTCGCCGCGGCCTGCATCCTGGACACCCTCGACGTCTGCGAGGCGGTGTTCCCCGAGCGCTGCGACCGGCACGTCGCGCTCGCGGGGGACCTGGCCGCTGCCGCCCGGGGTGACGAGCTGGCCGTGCGGCTCCGGGCCTGGACGGTGCACGCCCAGCGCGGTGACGGGTTCGCCGCGCGCCTCGCGAACGCGCACGCCGACGTGGCGCGCGACGCGGGTGCGCCCGTCGTGCAGATCGGCATGGACACCCCCCACCTGCCTGCCAAGGCGCTGGCCGACGTGGCCGCCCGGATCGGCCAGGGCAACGACGCGGTCCTCGGGCCGGCCGACGACGGCGGCTGGTGGGTCCTGGCTCTCACCGACCCGGCGTACGCCGCGTCCCTGCGGACCGTGGAGATGTCCACCGGGCAGACCTACGCCGACACCTCGGCCGCCCTGCGGCGGGCCGGTGCGCGGGTCGCCGAGGCCGAGGTGCTGCGCGACGTGGACACGGTCGGCGACGCGGAGCTGGCCGCCCGTGCGGCACCGGCGACCCGCTTCGCACGGCTGTGGTCCGCGGTCGCCGCCAGCGGGAGCTGAGCCGCGTCGGCGTGTTGGTGCCGGTCGAACACCTGTTCGGGCTATCGTCGTCAGCGACGGACACGTCGACGACTTCGGGGCGGATATCCCCAGGTCTCGACATCGGGCTCGAGAACTGTCGGAGGACCTCTCTAGTGTCATTGGCGATGAAGAAGACAGCAGGTTCCCCCTCGAGGCGGACAGACGGACGGACGACCATGGCTGGTGGAGATCGCGACAAGGCGCTGGACGCCGCCCTCGCCAACATCGAGAGGCAGTTCGGCAAGGGCTCGGTGATGCGACTGGGCGAGGAGACCCGAGCGGCGCTCGAGGTGATCCCGACGGGCGCGATCGCGCTCGACGTGGCACTCGGCATCGGAGGGCTGCCGCGCGGACGCGTGGTGGAGATCTACGGTCCCGAGTCCTCGGGCAAGACGACGGTCGCCCTGCACGCGGTGGCCAACGCGCAGCGGGCCGGTGGCATCGTGGCGTTCATCGACGCCGAGCACGCCCTCGACCCGGACTACGCCAA
>JBDTXF010000691.1:0-1715 GCA_040006355.1 Nocardioidaceae bacterium
CCAGCGTGCTGCTCGCCGACCCGGGGGCGCTGCGCAGGTTCGACGAGCACGAGGTGGTCCTCCCGGTGGTCGTCATCACCGAGCTGGAGGCCAAGCGGCACCACCCCGAGCTCGGCTACTTCGCCCGCTCGGCGCTCCGGATGCTCGACGAGCTCCGGGTCGCCAACGGCAGGCTCGACGAGCCGGTGCCGGTCGGCGAGATCGGCGGCACCCTGCGCGTCGAGCTCAACCACACCGACCCCACGTCGCTGCCCTCGGGCTTCCGCCTGGGCGACAACGACTCACGGATCCTCGCCGTGGCGCACAACCTCGCCGAGGAGGGCGACGACGTCGTCGTGGTGTCCAAGGACCTGCCGATGCGGATCAAGGCGTCGGCGGTCGGGCTGGACGCCCAGGAGTACCTCGCCGAGATGGCCGCCGAGTCCGGGTGGACCGGGATGGCCGAGCTCGAGGTGGGCGCCACCGTCCTCGACGAGCTTTACGACGACGGGGTGGTGGACCTCGACGCGGCCGCGGAGCTGCCCTGCCACACCGGCCTCGTGCTGATCTCCGAGCGCGGGAGCGCGCTCGGCCGGGTGCGGGCCGACAAGACCGTGCAGCTGGTCCGCGGGGACCGCGAGGCGTTCGGGGTGCACGGCCGGTCCGCGGAGCAGCGGATCGCCCTGGAGATGCTGCTCGACCCGGACGTCGGCATCGTGTCCCTGGGTGGCCGGGCCGGCACCGGCAAGTCCGCGATGGCGCTGTGTGCGGGCCTGGAGGCGGTGATGGAGCGCCGCCAGCACAAGAAGGTGGTGGTCTTCCGTCCGCTGTTCGCCGTCGGCGGCCAGGAGCTCGGCTACCTCCCCGGCAACGAGAACGAGAAGATGTCCCCCTGGGGACAGGCGGTCTTCGACACCCTCGGCGCGCTCACCACCCCCGACGTGATCGAGGAGGTGCTCGACCGGGGCATGCTCGAGGTGCTGCCGCTGACCCACATCCGGGGCCGATCGCTGCACGACGCGTTCGTGATCGTCGACGAGGCTCAGTCCCTCGAGCGCAACGTGCTGCTGACCGTCCTCTCGCGGATCGGCGCCAACTCCAAGGTGGTCCTCACCCACGACGTCGCGCAGCGCGACAACCTCCGGGTCGGCCGGCACGACGGCGTCGTCGCGGTCGTGGAGCGGCTCAAGGGCCACCCGCTGTTCGCGCACGTCACCCTGACCCGCTCGGAGCGCTCGCCGATCGCGGCGCTCGTCACCGAGATGCTCGAGAGCGTCGTGCTGTGACTCGCTAGCCGACCGAGGTCCTCGACGGGGTGTCCGCCTGCCACCCCGTCGAGAGGCCGCGGACCAGCGGCATCGCGATCCGCTGCACACCGGCGGTGCCGGCCATCAGGGACGCGAAGGCGATCTCGCCGAGGTCTCGGTAGGGGATCTGCACCGAGGACAGGGAGGGCCGCAGCCAGCCGGCCAGCTCCGAGCCGTCGAACGACACGACAGCCACGTCCTCGGGCACCCGGAGCCCGCGCTCCTGGAGTGCCTGGTAGGTGCCCATCGCGATCCGGTCGTTGAGGCAGACCAGAGCACCGGGTCTGACCCCGGTGTCCAGGAACGCCAGCACGGCCTCGTAGGCGGGGACCACGCCCCACGGGCAGGCCACCACCCCGCTGAGCGCGGTGCCCGCCTCGGCCAGCGCCGCGTCGATGCCCTCCCGCCGCAGCACCCCCGCCACGGCCC
>JBDTXF010000692.1:0-1712 GCA_040006355.1 Nocardioidaceae bacterium
GCGCGGTGGACCTGGTGTGGGTCAACGGCGACAACTTCGCGACCGGCAAGCAGGCAGGTGCGTGGCGTTGTGGCTGGTCCTCGAAGCTGCCGAACATGAAGTTCGTGGCGCCCGACGACGCCCTGGTCACCCGGGACTTCGGGACCGAGGTCGCGGGCTGCGAGGCGCCGTGGCACAAGGCCCAGTTCACGATGGTCTACGACTCGGCCAGAGTCCACAGGCCGCCGACGTCGATGGCCGGTGTCCTGCAGTGGGCGCAGGACCATCCTGGCCGGTTCACCTACCCGGCCCCGCCCGACTTCACCGGCTCGGTCTTCCTCCGCGAGGCGCTCTACAGCACCTCGGGCGGATACGCGAAGATTCCCTCGCAGTTCGGACAGGGCGCCTACGACAGGCTGACCCCCAGGCTCTGGGACGCCCTCGAGGGTGTGGCGCCCTCGTTGTGGCGCCACGGGCGGACCTATCCCCGAGACTCGGTGGCCCTGGACCGGCTCTATGCCGACGGGGAGATCGACATGACCATGACCTACGGACCGGCCACCCTCACCAAGCTCGTCGCCGACGGCACCTTCCCGGCGACCACACGGGTTCTGCCTCTGCACGAGGGAACCATCGGAAACGCCAGCTTCCTCGCCATTCCGTCCTCGGCCGGGGACCCCGAAGGTGCGATGGTGGTGGCCAACCTGGCTCTCTCGCCCGCTCAGCAGGCGATCAAGGCCGACCCGGACACGTGGGGCCAGTTCACGGTGCTCGACACCCACCTTGTGAGCCACGCCGACCGGGCACGGTTCGACGATCTTCCGGCCTCGCACGTCGTGCCGCCCTACGGCGTCCTCTCACGCAACGCCAACCCCGAGCTCGCCTCGTCGTGGGTGCACCCGCTCGATGAGGGCTGGCGCAGAGCTGTGCTCGGCTCCGGATCGTGAGCGCACTCCTGAACAGCCACCCGAGGCGCGATGTCATCCGAGCGACATCGGGTGGCGCCGCTCGACTCGTGGCACCAGCGATGCTCCTCATCGTGGCGGTCACCGGCACGGCGCTGGCTGCCGTGGTTGCCACGAGCCTCGGACTGCTGCCCCTGGTCGGGCAACAGCGTCTGAGCGCCGACGGGTTCACCTCCCTGTCCAGTGACCTGCGCGCCGCGACGAAGGAATCGCTGCTCACCGCTGTCGGCGCCACCCTGCTCGCCGCCGTGATGGGTCTGAGCATCGCCACGCTCGTCCTGCGCACGGGTCGCGCCGGGAGACTGCTGGTCGGTGCGGCGGTCGCGGTGGTGACCGTGCCTCATCTCGTCGGCGCGACCGCGACCGGGCTGCTGCTCTCCGATGTCGGCCTTGCCCAGCGCTGGTCCGGGATCCCAGCAGCGTCATGGCCCCAGCTGGTGGGCGAACGCTGGCCGTGGGCAACCGTGCTCGAGCTCGCCTGGAAGGAGTCCGCCTTCGTGGCCCTCGTCGTCGTGGCTTCGGTCGGACGACGGTTTGCGGACCTGCGAGAGGTCGCGGCGGTGCTCGGCGCAGCACCGCGAGCACAGTGGCGACGCGTCCTGCTGCCCCTGTCCGCGCCCGCTCTGGCCTCGTCCTCGCTCATCGTCTTCGTCTACTCCCTGGGCACCTACGAGGTCGCCCGCCTGCTCGGCCGCGCCTACCCCGAGCCTCTTCCGGTGATGGCCTACCGCCTCTTCACCGACATCGACATCGCCGCTCGACCGCAGG
>JBDTXF010000693.1:0-1696 GCA_040006355.1 Nocardioidaceae bacterium
GTCGAAGCTGATCGTGTCGGCCGCGGTCGGCACGAGGTAGTCCACGAAGGAGGCGGACACCAGCGTGCCGGAGTCGTCGTACACCGCCTCCTCCCACAGCGCCTGCGCGATGCCCTGCACCAGGCCGCCGTGCACCTGACCCGCGACGATCAGCGGGTTGATGATGGTGCCGATGTCGTCGACGCAGACGTACTTGCGCATCTTCAGGCCGCCGGTCTCGGTGTCGATCTCGACCGCGCACAGGTGGGTGCCGTGCGGGAAGGAGAAGGCCACCGGGTCGTACGTCGCGTCCGAGTCGAGTGTGGGCTCGATGCCGTCGGGCAGGTTGTGCGCGGCGAACGTGGCGAGCGCGATCTCGGCCATCTGCAGGCCCTTGTCGGTGCCCTTGACGCTGAACTTCCCGGCGGCGAACTCGATGTCGTCGACGGAGGCCTCGAGCAGGTGCGCCGCGATCGGCTTGGCCTTCTCGATCACCTTGTCGGCGGCCTTCACCAGCGCCTCGCCCCCGACCACCAGCGACCGGGAGCCGTAGGTGTCCATGCCCTTGGCGGCCACCATCGTGTCGCCGTGCAGCACCTCGACGTCCTCGAACGCGACGCCGAGCCGGTCCGCGACGATCTGCGACCAGGCCGTCTCGTGGCCCTGGCCGTGCGCGGACGCACCGGTGACGACCTCGACCTTGCCGGTCGCAAGCATCCGCACCGAGGCGCTCTCCCAGCCGCCGGCGCCGTAGTTGAGGCTGCCCAGGACCCGGGAGGGTGCCAAGCCGCACATCTCGGTGAACGTGGAGACGCCGATGCCGAGCTGGATCGGGTCCTTCGAGTCGCGACGCCGCTTCTGCTCGGCGCGGAGGTCGTCGTAGCCGAAGATCTCCTTGGCCCGCTCGGTGGCGGCCTCGTAGTTGCCCGAGTCGTACTCCATCCCGCAGACCGTGGTGAAGGGGAACTCGGTGTTCTTGATCCAGTTCTTCTCGCGGAGCTCGAGCGGGTCCATCCCGAGCACGTCGGCGAGCTCGTCCATGATCCGCTCGATGCCGAAGGTGGCCTCGGGCCTCCCCGCGCCTCGGTAGGCGTCGGTCCAGGTCTTGTTGGTGAGCACCGTCTGGCAGTTGAACTGGTAGGCCTCGAACTTGTAGATCGAGTTGAACATGAACGCACCGAGCACCGGCACGCCACCGCCGACGAGCGCGACGTAGGCGCCGAGGTCGGCGATCAGGTCCACCTTGAGACCGGTGACCCGGCCGTCCTTGGTGGCCGCGAGGGTCAGCTTCTGCCACTGGTCACGGCCGTGGTGGGCCGCCATCAGCGACTCCGAGCGGGTCTCGGTGTACTTGCACGGCTTGCCGATGCGGCGGGCCGCCATGAACGTGATGAACTCTTCCGGGGTGACCTGCAGCTTGCCGCCGAAGCCACCGCCGACGTCGGGAGCGATCACCCGGATCTTGGCCTCGGAGACCCCGAGGACCGCGGCCAGCAGGAACCGCAGGATGTGCGGGTTCTGGGTGGCCGACCACATGGTGATCTGCTCGCCGGTCGGGTCCACGACGATGGACCGGGGCTCCATGAACGCCGGGATCAGCCGCTGCTGGCGGAACTCGCGCTCGACCACGACGCCGTCCTCGCGGGCCTTGGCGATCGCCGCCTCGACGTCGCCGCCGGTGCCGGCCCCCTCGGAGTCGAACTGCCCGAACGCCGAC
>JBDTXF010000694.1:0-1695 GCA_040006355.1 Nocardioidaceae bacterium
CAGGAGGGGCAGGTCGGTTGTTGTCACCCCGACATCCTTCCACGGGGACCGTGAGGTGGTCCTAGAGGAACTGCCCGCTGTGCAGGTACGGCGCGGGGGGCCGCATGCCACGCAGCGCGAGGTAGCCGCTGGTCAGCAGCGCGAGGCGGGCCGCGAGGCCGACGTCGACCGCCCACTCGTTGGCGGCCGTGACGTGGGGCACGGTGACCGTCTGATCGGGGTGGGAGGCCGCCAGCGACTCCCAGAGCAGGTCGGTCGCGGTGCGGCGATTGGTCGCAGCCAGCAGGTAGGTGCCGCCCTCGGGCCTGACGTAGGCGTAGCCCGAGCCGGTGGACCGGTCGGCCACCACCAGCCGGTAGAGGCCGGTCAGCACCGCATGGTCCACGCCATGGGCGGCGTCGCGGACCCGCCGGTCGACCGAGTCCATCAGGTCGGTGTCGCCCGCCGAGCCCTCCCGCACCCGCTCGACGACCGGCAGCAGGGCGCGGGGGACGACGCCGTGCAGCAGCATCGCCGGGTGCAGGGTGAAGCCCGCGAGGCGGTATCGGCGCAGGGCGGCGGAGTCGTCGGAGGAGGCGATCATGCCGCGCAGGCAGGCCGCCCCGTGGGTGAGGGCGGCGTCCAGCAGCTGGCGGCCGACCCCGCGGCCCTGGAGCGACGGACGCACCGCATAGCTGGCGAGCAGCCAGGTGTTGTCCCGGCGCATGCTCACCGCGGCCCCGAGCAGGCCGCTGTCGTCCTCGGCGACCCAGCAGCCCCGCGGGTCGCTGGTCAGCAGGTGGGAGACCCGGGTCCGCCAGGACGCGGCGGCGGCATCGCTGCGGTGCTCTGGCTCGGGCCAGCCGGCGCGGTGCGTGCGGACGTCGACGTCGAAGTAGCCCTCGTCGGTGAGCCGCTCCACGGCGGGCACGTCGGCCGTGGTCATCGGTCGCACGAAGTAGTCGGCAGGCATCGGGGCCATCCAACCAGAGCGCCTCGGCTCGTCGCCGTGCCCACGATGTGGTGCGATGACCCCATGCGCGTCCTCATCGCCCCAGACAAGTTCGCCGGCACGCTGAGCGCCACCGACGCCGCCGAGGCCATCGCCGAGGGCTGGCGCCGCCACGCGCCCGGTGACGAGCTCGACCTGGTGCCGATGGCCGACGGCGGTCCCGGGTTCGTCGACGTGCTGCACGCCTCGCTCGGCGGTGACCTGCTCGCGGTGACCGTGCAGGGGCCCTACGGCGAGACCGTCCCCGGCTCCGTGCTGCTGGTCGACGGGACGGCGTACGTCGAGAGCGCCCAGGCGTGCGGGCTGCACCTGACGCCGAAGCCGGAGCGGGACCCGGAGCGGGCCAGCACCTACGGCGTGGGGGAGCTCCTCGCCGCGGCGGCCGACGCCGGAGCCCGGACCATCTACGTCGGGCTCGGTGGCTCCGGCACCAACGACGGGGGCGCGGGGATGCTCGCCGCGCTCGGCGCCACCTCCGTGCCTGCCGAGGCGCTGCTGCGGGGCCCCACCGGCCTGGTCGGGCTCGACAGCGTCGACCTGGCTGCGGCCCGTGCCCGGCTCGCGGACGTGCAGCTCGTCGCTGCCAGCGACGTCGACAACCCGCTGCTGGGCCTGATCGGCGCGACGAACGTCTACGGACCGCAGAAGAGCGTCTCCCCGGACCGGCTGCAATATACGCTGACACTACGCCAGGGGCTTCGCTA
>JBDTXF010000695.1:0-1691 GCA_040006355.1 Nocardioidaceae bacterium
CGAAGGGTCGGTCGCCGTCAGCCTCAGCGGTCCGCGACCCGTCATCCGCCACACGATCTTGACCGTGTCGCCCGCGCGAATCGGTGGAGGTCTCCTCGCCATCATCAGTCCGTAGAGGGTGGCCCCGTGGCCGGTTCCCTGTATCTCAGGACCGGACGCCTGGGTGGTGCGGATGCGAGACGCAGGACTGCAGAGCGGTGGCGTCTGGGTGCGGCTCGGCACCGTCGTGGTCGAGCTCTCTCGCGAGGGGGACGTGGCCGCCTGCCGCGGGCTCGCATCGCAACCGGCCAGCCCGCCCATGACACCCATGACACCCAAGGCCAGGAAGACTCCTGCTGATCCACTGAGCCGTTCGGTCATGGGAGCCCCCATCATCAGCTTCCTGTCGATCGCCCGGCGTGTGACGGCAGGGTCCAGTCGAGTATCCGCCTGCTGCACCCTGGAGGCGCCTGCAGCTGCTCGCGAACGGGGCCGCGACCATCGCGCGACCGTGCTGTTGTCCTCGATGAAGGCGGAGAAGGCGCATGGAGCTCACCTGCACCGCGGCGGCAGGACTCTCGGCCGGTAGCCCGCTCCGGGTTCAGCCCGAGCCACGGGTGAGCGACGCGACTACCCTGGAGACCCCGGGGGGACATGCGAGGAGGGACATCACATGGGTGAGCTGGTCAGGACGAACGATCCCAGCCTGTTGTCCGTGATCGAGGGCCTGCTGGAGGAGGCCTCGATCCCCCACTACGTCGCCGACCGTGGCATGAGCATCCTGGAGGGATCCATCCTGGTGATCCAACAGAGAGTCCTGGTGCCGGACGAGCGGGAAGCGGACGCACGCGCACTCCTCGTGGACGCCGACCTGGGCGAGTGGCTGCGCCGCTGAAGGAACAGCTGCGGCTGGGTCCCGCACGTAGCCTGGCCAGGTGATCCGCACGCTCCTGGCACCACGCATGCTGGCGCTGCATGCGTTCGCGGTGCTGGCGGTGACCGCGGCCGTGCTGCTCGGCCTCTGGCAGTACGGCGTGTGGCAGAGCGGTCGCGCGGACCAGACGAACACCCTGGTCGACGCAGCGGCGAAGCCGCTCGACGCGGTGATGTCCTCCGACGAGGCGTTCCCGGGGAACGCCGTCGGCCAGCCGGTGGACCTGTCCGGACGGTGGCTGCCACGCTCGACGATCTATGTGTCCGGACGCGAGCTGCACGGCAGGTCCGGTGTCTGGGCGGTCACCCCCGTCGCGGTCTGCGGCACCGAGGCGGGTGCCGACTGCTCGACGTCCCCGGCGATGCTCGTCGTGCGCGGCTGGGCCCGCTCGGTGAGGGACGCCCCGGCCCCGCCGACCGGTGCGGTGCGGGTCACCGGCTGGCTGCAGCCGGGTGAGGGCTCCGGCGAGGCCGACCCGAACCCGCGCGACGACGTGATCCCGCAGATGCGGGTGGCCGACGCGATCCAGCACGTCGACCAGGACCTCTACGGCGGCTACGTGATCGCGAGGACCCTGGCGCCGACCGGCCCGACCGGCTCGACGGGCTCGAAAGACGCCGGGCTGACGAGGGTGACGCCGGCGGCCCTGCCGACGGCGTCCTCGTTCACCTCGCTGCGCAACCTGCTCTACGCCCTCGAGTGGTGGGTGTTCGGAGGCTTCGCGGTGTTCTTGTGGTGGCGCTGGTGCCGCGACGAGGTGACCCGGGTCACCGGAGTA
>JBDTXF010000696.1:0-1682 GCA_040006355.1 Nocardioidaceae bacterium
CCGCGGGGGCCGCGAGTTCGACGGGGACGACGCGATCGAGTCCGAGGAGGACCTCGAGTCGATCCGTCACGAGCTGAGCGAGGCCGGCGTCGACCACGAGGTCCGCCAGCTCGTGCGCGGCATGGACCCTGCAGACGACCTGGTCAACGTGGCCGGCGAGGTGGGAGCCGAGCTCATCGTGATCGGCCTGCGTCGCCGCTCTCCGGTGGGCAAGCTGATCCTCGGCTCCAACGCCCAGCGCGTGCTGCTGGACGCGCCCTGCCCGGTGCTCGCGGTCAAGGCCGACGAGGAGTGACCTCGCTCCGGATCGCCCAGGACCCCACAGCGGACCGGGTGCTCTCCGAGAGCTCGTTCGCTCTGCTCGTCGGCATGATGCTGGACCAGCAGTTCCCGATGGAGCGTGCGTTCGCGGGTCCGGCGAAGGTGCTCGAGCGGTTCGGCTCGCTGGACCCCGCGGCGGTCGCGGCCGCGGACCCCGAGGAGTTCGCGGCGCTGTGCGCCACACCACCCGCTGTGCACCGGTTCCCCGGTTCGATGGCGGCCCGCCTCCAGCAGCTGGCGGCGATCGTGGTCGACGTCTACGGCGGGCACACCGAGCGGCTGTGGGAGGAGGCCGGCGACGGCGCAGAGCTGGTCAGCCGGCTGCAGGCGCTGCCCGGCTTCGGTCGGCAGAAGGCCCAGATCTTCACCGCCCTGCTCGGCAAGCAGCTCGGCGTGCGTCCCGCCGGCTGGGAGCGTGCGGCGGGCGACTACGCGGAACCCGGGTCGCACCGGTCGGTGGCCGACGTGGTCGACCAGACCTCGCTGGACCGGGTCCGGGCCTTCAAGCAGGACCAGAAGAAGGCCGCCTCGCGGGCCTGAGCCAGGCTCGACGAGGAGCGCCCGGCACGGTGCCGCGCTTGGAATCACCATCCCACGTGTCACAATGGACGTGCGGCGCTTGACGTGAACGGGTCTTGCCGCGCCCCACCACCCGCCGTACGAGAGGTAGTTCGTGTCCTCGAGCGCGTCCCGCAAGCTTTCCGCAGATGTCCTCGCGCATCCCGACATCGTCGCGCTGGTCGCAGCAGGCCGCGTCACCGGACAGGTCTCGGCAGCCGCGTTGCGCACAGCGACCGCCGTCGCCGCGACGTCGCCACAGCACCTCAAGGCCGTGCTCCGGCATCTGAGCGAGGAAGGGGTGTCCGTGGTGGTCACCGCCGAGGAGGCCCGCTCCGCGGCCCCGGCGCAGGTCCTGCCGAAGCGTGTCGCGGCCGCTGCCTCGAGCGCCCGCACGACGGTGAAGGCGACCGCGAAGAAGGTGGCCGCCAAGAAGGCGCCGGACACCGACGAGGCACCGGTCGCCAAGAAGGCACCGGCCGCCAAGAAGGCACCGGCCAAGCGCGCGCCTGCGAAGAAGACCGCTGCTGCGGCCGAGGTGCCCGCCAACGGCACCGGCCCGGCGGTCGTGGGCGCCGACGGCAAGAAGGTGCTCCCCGACGTTCCCGACGACGTGTTCGAGAAGGACGTCGCGAGCGACCCGACGCTGAAGGAGGAGGAGGACGAGAGCAAGGGCTTCGTCGTCTCGTCCACCGACGAGTCCGACGAGCCGGTTCAGCAGGTGATGGTCGCCGGCGCGACCGCGGATCCGGTCAAGGACTACCTCAAGCAGATCGGCAAGGTCCCGCTGCTCAACGCGGAGA
>JBDTXF010000697.1:0-1667 GCA_040006355.1 Nocardioidaceae bacterium
GCCGCGTCCCGCGACCGGATGGCCACCCCAGCCGGCTCGAGCGACGCCATGTCGATGGGTGAGCGCCACGCCAAGGCCAAGACGAAGCCGGACAGCGAGTTCGGTCCCCTCAAGGCGCAGGTGCACAACGCTCTGCTCCGGGAGCTCGGTCCGAAGCTGTATGACGCGGACCTCACCCAGGCCGAGCTCGAGCACATGGTGCGGGGGGCTCTGCAGGAGGCCATGAAGGCCGAGGACATCCTCCTCACCACGACCGAGCGCACCCGGATCTCGCAGGAGATCAGCGACGACATCCTCGGCTATGGTCCGATCGAGCCGTTCCTGCGGGACCCGGACCTGACCGAGATCATGGTGAACGGCTTCGACAGCATCTACATCGAGCGCGGCGGCCGCCTGGTCAAGGTCGAGGGACACTTCAACGACGAGGCGCACCTGCGCCGCACCATCGACAAGATCGTCTCGCGCATCGGCCGCCGTGTGGACGAGTCGAGCCCGATGGTCGACGCACGCCTCCCCGACGGCAGCCGCGTGAACGCAGTGATCCCGCCGCTGGCGGTGGACGGCTCTCTCCTCACCATCCGCAAGTTCGCCGCGGACCCCTACATGTCCGCGGACCTGGTGGCCTTCGGGACCTACTCCCAGCGCACTGCTGACTTCCTGTCAGCATGTGTGCGAGGACGGCTCAACATCATCGTGTCCGGCGGCACGGGCTCGGGGAAGACCACAACGCTCAACGTGCTCTCCTCCTTCATCCCGAGTGACGAGCGCATCATCACCATCGAGGACGCCGCCGAGCTCCAGCTGCACCAGGACCACGTCCTGCGCCTGGAGTCCCGCCCTGCCAACATCGAGGGCAAGGGTGGCGTCGACATCCGCGACCTGGTCAAGAACACGCTCCGCATGCGCCCTGACCGCATCGTCGTCGGCGAGGTCCGAGACTCCTCCGCCCTCGACATGCTGCAGGCCATGAACACCGGCCACGACGGATCCCTCTGCACGGTGCACTCCAACGGCCCGCGAGACACGCTCGCCCGCATCGAGACGATGGTGCTGATGGCCGGGATGGAGCTGCCCATGCGTGCGATCCGCGAGCAGGTGGCCTCCGCCATCGATCTGATCGTGCACGAGACCCGGCTCAGGGACGGCTCCCGCCGGATCACCGCAGTGACCGAGGTGGAGCGCATGGAGGGGGACACGATCACCCTGCAGGACGTCTTCCTCTATGACTACTCGATGGGCTTCGACGAGTCCGGTCGCACCCTCGGTCGCCTGCGCGCCACCGGGCTACGCCCGAAGTTCATCGAGAAGCTCGCGCAGGCCAACGTGCACGTCGACCCGATGCTCTTCGCCATGGACGGGTTCTGAGCGTGGCCGGGTCACAGCGAACCCGTCGTAGGACGGCACGGCTCGCCATGCTGATGGTCACCGGCCTGCTGTCCCTGGTTGCGGCCCCGGCGTTCGCCGCCCAAGGCACCATCGACCACGTGCAGAGCACCCGTGGCTCCCTGCAGGTGCTCTATTCGCTCCCGGACAGCAACGGCCTCAAGCCGGACCTCGGCAGCGTCGCCGTCACGTTGAACGGCAAGCCCCTTGGGGCGAGCGCCGCGTTGGCGTCAACCGGGGGCAACAGCATCCGGCGCTCCACCGTCCTGGCGATCGACGTCAGC
>JBDTXF010000698.1:0-1665 GCA_040006355.1 Nocardioidaceae bacterium
TGATTTGGCCGATGGCAGAGTGCCGGCGGCGGGGGTTGTAGAAGGTCTCGAGGTAGTCGAACACCGCGAGCTTCGCTTCATGTCTGGAGTTGAACCGACCACCGGGCTGCTGGTCGAACAGCTCACACTCCAAGGTTGCGAAGACACTCTCAGCCAGCGCGTTATCGAAGCAGTCCGCGACGCTGCCCATCGAGGCCAGGGCGCCGTGGCGACGCAATTCCCGCTCGAGCTGGTGAGAGGTGTATTCGCCGCCGCGGTCGCTGTGGTGGATCACCCCGGGGACGTTCCCGCCACGTCGGTGCACCGCCATCGTGACCGCATCGACGACCAGGTCGGTCTTGCGGTGCGAGGCCATCGACCAGCCCAGGATCATCCGGGAGAACACGTCAGTCACACACGCCAGGTAGAGCCAGCCCTGCACCGTCGGCACATAGGTCACGTCCGCGACCCACAACTGGTTCGGTGCCGTCGCGACGAACTTGCGGTCCACCAGGTCCGGTGCTGCTGCCGCGTTCGGGTTCTGGTTGGTCGTCCCCAGCTTGTGCTTACGCCGGTGGCAGCCCACGATCCCGGCCTCCCGCATCAAGCGCGCGATCCGCTTCCTGCCGACATGAACGTCCGCGTCGATCAGCTCGGCATGGATCCGTGGAGCACCGTAGACCTTCCGGTTGGCGTCGAAGGCGCCCTGGATCTGGGCAGTCAGGACCCCATCGGCGATAGCTCGCGGCGACGGCGGCCGGGACACCCAGGCGTAGTAGCCCGCCCGGCTGACTTTGAGCAGCTCGCACAAGGTGGCCACGGCATAGGACGCCTTCTCTCGGTCGACGAAGGCGAACCGCGTCACCTGGTCGACTCCGTCACGAAGAAGGCCGCCGCTTTTTTCAAGATCTCCCGCTCCACCCGAAGCTTCGCGACATCGCGCCGCAACTTGACCAGCTCGGCCCGCTCCGCCGCGGTCAACGGCAACAACCCCGACGCGTCCGGAACACCACGTTCTGCTTGGTCAGCCCTGACCCAGTTGCCCAGCGTGGTGTCGTTGATCTGCAGGTCCCGTGCGATCTCCGCGATGGTCTTCTCGGAGGCTCTCACCAGCTCTACAGCCTGCTCCCGGAACTCAGCCGGGTACTTGCTCGGTCGGCCCATCAGGGACCACCCTTCCTCGGGCACTACGCCCAAGATGAAGGTGTCCACCGAACCGGGTCAACTCCAAGTCTTGGTCATGGCCCTACTTTCTGGGTTAGTTGGGTGCTCAGACTCCAGAGCCGCATCGCGGCGGTCGGGTCTTGAGCCAGGGCGCTGGGGGCGGCGGGCTGGCAACTGGTGAAATACGCGCCGCTGGTCTCGGCGACCGCGGGTGAGGTGGCCAGGTGAACCGTAGTTGCGGCGGCCTTGCCGGGGCTGGCCTGGAACGGGCGCATCGCTTTCAGGAACACCCCGAAAGCCCTGTGGTGTCGCGTCCCAGGGCGGTGCGGACAAAGCCGGGGTCGGCGACGTTGGCCGTGATCCTGCTGCCCGCCAGCCGGCGACTCAGCTCCGTGGTGAACAAGATGTTGAGGAGCTTGGTGGTGGAGTAGGTCCGCAAGGGGTTGAAGTCGGTGCCGGTGGGGAGAGCGTCGAAGTCGATCGTTGTGACGAGCCTCCACACCAGCGGCATCACGCCGAGGG
>JBDTXF010000699.1:0-1660 GCA_040006355.1 Nocardioidaceae bacterium
ACTGGCGGGAGTACTGGATGAACGCCTGCACGTCGCCGAGGCTCATCGAGCCGCTGGCGACCCGGAGGCCGCCGAGCACGGCGATCACGACGTAGTTCAGGTTCCCGATGAACATCATCACCGGCATGATCAGCCCGGAGACGAACTGCGCCCCGAAGCTGGCCCTGTAGAGCTCGTCGTTCTCGCGCTCGAAGGCCTCCTCGACCTCGTGCTGCCGGCCGAAGACCTTGACCAGCGCGTGCCCGGTGAAGGTCTCCTCGATGTGCCCGTTCAGCCGTCCGGTCTGCCGCCACTGGGAGATGAACAGGCCCTGCGAGCGCTTCATGATCGTGCTGGTGATGAGCATCGAGACGGGCACCGTCACCAGCGCCACCAGCGCCAGGGTCGGTGAGATGAGGACCATCATCGAGAGCACGCCGACGACGGTGAGCAGCGAGACCAGCAGCTGGCTCATGGTCTGCTGCAGCGTCTGGCTGACGTTGTCGATGTCGTTGGTCACCCGCGACAGCAGCTCGCCGCGGGGCTGCTTGTCGAAGTAGCTCAGCGGCAGCCGGTTGATCTTCTCCTCGACGTCGTTGCGCATCCGTCGGACCGTGCTCTGCACCACCCCGTTGAGGATGAACCCCTGGAGCCACGAGAGCAGCGACGCCGCGACGTACACCCCCAGCACGATCAGCAGCACGAGCCCGACGGCCGTGAAGTCGACACCACGACCGGGCACCACGTTCATGTGCGCCAGCATGTCCGCGAGCGAGCCGTCGCCCTTGGCGCGCAGCCCGGCGACGGCGTCGGCCTTGGTGGTGCCGGCCAGCTGCCGCCCGAAGATGCCGGAGAAGATCAGGTCGGTGGCGTGCCCGAGGATCCTGGGCCCTATCACCGTGAGACCGACGCTGACGACGGCGAGCAGCAGGACTGCCACCGCGCGTCCGCGCTCGGGCCGCATCCGGGCGACCAGCCGCCGCGCGGAGGGACCGAAGGTCATCGACTTCTGGCCGACCATGCCGCCGCCCATCGGGCCCCGGCCCGGGCCGGGTCCCGAGGAGATCCGCTCGGTCTCCTTCATGGTTCCCGAGGTCGCGCCGCCCGCGGGTCGCTGGTCGCTCACGCCGCCTCCTCCGCGGTCAGCTGGGACGCCACGATCTCCTGGTAGGTCGGGCAGGTCTCGAGCAGCTCCTGGTGCCGTCCGCGACCGACGACGATCCCGTCCTCGAGCACCAGGATCTGGTCGGCGGCGATGATCGTGGAGACCCTCTGGGCCACCACGACCACGGTTGCGTCGGTGGTGACGGGGCCGAGGGCGGCCCGCAGCCGCGCGTCCGTGCTCAGGTCGAGCGCCGAGAACGAGTCGTCGAACAGGTAGATCCGCGGGGACCGGATCAGTGCCCGGGCGATCGCCAGCCGCTGTCGCTGACCGCCCGAGACGTTGGTCCCGCCCTGGGTGATCGGCGCCTCGAGCCGCTCGGGCATCGCCTCGACGAAGTCGCGGCCCTGGGCGATCTCCAGCGCCCGCCACATCTCCGCCTCGGTGGCGTCGGCCTTGCCGTAGCGCAGGTTGCTGGCGACGGTGCCGGAGAACAGGAACGCCTGCTGGGGCACCAGGCCGATCCCGGCCCAGAGCGTCTCCGGGTCGATCTCGCGCACGTCGACGCCGTCGACGAGC
>JBDTXF010000700.1:0-1652 GCA_040006355.1 Nocardioidaceae bacterium
CCGTCGCTTCGACGACGTGATCGCCGAGGTGCAGGGCTTCTTCGACGTGCACCGCGCGCTCGGCACCTGGCCGGGAGGGGTGCACGTCGAGCTGACCGGCGACGACGTCACCGAGTGCGTCGGCGGGGGCGAGGCTCTCCTCGAGGGTGACCTCGGGCACCGCTACGAGTCGGTGTGCGACCCGCGGCTCAACCGGGTGCAGTCGCTCGAGCTGGCGTTCCTGGTGGCCGAGATGCTCCGCGAGGCCGCGCCCACCACGACGAGGGACGACGCGTGAGTTGCGGGCTGGTCGACCTGCGCAGCGACACCGTCACCCGCCCCACCGACGCGATGCGCGCCGCGATGGCCTCGGCGGAGGTCGGGGACGACGTCTACGGCGAGGACCCCACCGTCCGTGCGCTCGAGGAGCAGGTCGCGGGCATCTTCGGCAAGCAGGCCGCGCTGTTCACCCCGACCGGGTCGATGGCCAACGTGCTCGCGGTCCGATCGCTGGTCGGGATCGGCGAGGAGGTCCTGTGCGAGTCCACGGCGCACGTCGCCCGGGCGGAGCTCGGCGCCCACGGCGCGCTGATCGGGCTGACGATGCGCACCTGGGTCGGACGGCCGGTCGAGATGGCGCAGATCGAGCGGATGTTCGCCCCCGACATGGGCCCGTTCTTCGTGTCCACCAAGGCGATCTCGATGGAGAACACCCACAACTTCGGTGGTGGCGCGGTCACCTCGATCAAGGACATGCGGGCCGTCCGCCGCTTCGCGGACGAGCGGGGGGTCGGCGTGCACGTCGACGGTGCCCGCATCTGGAACGCACACGTCGCCACCGGCACGCCGCTGACGGACTACGGCGCGACCGCCGATGTCCTCGCGGTCTGCCTGAGCAAGGGGCTCGGAGCACCGATCGGCTCCCTGGTCGTGGGCAGCGCCGATGCCGTCGACGACGCCCGGGTGTGGCGCAAGCGGCTCGGCGGCGGGATGCGCCAGGTGGGGATCCTTGCCGCCGCTGGACGCTACGCCCTCGACCACCACGTCGAGCGGCTGGCCGACGACCACGAGCACGCGCGGCTCCTCGCCGAGGCGTGCGGTCTGGACCCGGCAAGCGTGGACACGAACATCGTCGTGGTCGACGTACCAGACGCCCCGGCGGTGGTGGCGGCGGTGCGTGAGCACGACGTGCTGGTCTCCGCGGTCGGTCCGCGCGCCCTGCGGCTGGTCACCCACCTCGACGTCACCCGCAGGGACGTCGAGACCGCCGCGGCCGTGCTCAGCAAGGTGCTGACCGCGTGAGCACCACCTCGGGCTCATGGCGCGACGAGACCAGCCGGCAGGCGCAGGACGAGCTCGACGAGCTGCTCGACGTCGCGGTGCGGGCCGCCCAGCAGCACCTGGAGACCGCGGGGGAGTTCTACCCCTTCGCGGTGTCGCTGACGGCGCCCGACGACACCGCCACGCTGACCCCGGAGGTCAGGACCGGTCCGCGAGAGGTCGCCGATGTGGCCGAGGTCTTCGAGCTGTGCTGGGTCGCGCTGGGCGCCGGGGCTGCGGCGATCCGCGCGGCGGCCGTCGTCACCAACGGCGGCGGCCAGGACGGCGACGCGATCGCCGTGGCCCTCGAGCACCGGGAGGGACCGGCCATCGAGGTCTTCCTGCCCTATGCG
>JBDTXF010000701.1:0-1643 GCA_040006355.1 Nocardioidaceae bacterium
GCAAGGTCGTCTTCCTCGCCAAGGAGGACTACTTCACCGGCACCGGCGTCAAGGGTGCGTTGATCCGCGGCTGGTTCGAGGGCATCGGGATGGTCCCGATCGACCGCGACGACACCAAGGCCGCGATCGCCTCCCTGGACATCGCGCTCGCCGTGCTCGCCCGGGGTGAGGCGTTCGGGATCTACCCCGAGGGCACCCGGTCCCGCGACGGCCGGCTCTACCGTGGGCGGACCGGCGTCGCGCATCTGGCGCTGACCTCCGGGGCACCGGTCGTGCCCGTGGGGATCAGCGGCACCCAGGCCCTCCAGCCGGTGGGCACGACGGTGCCGCGGCTGGCCAAGGTGACGGTCCGCTTCGGCGAGCCGCTGTCGTTCACCGGCACCTATGACGGCGTGCCGCTGGGACGCGCGCGCCGCGAGGTCACCGACGTGATCATGGACGCGATCCAGGCACTCTCCGGGCAGGAGCTCGCCGGGGTCTACAACGAGCGGCCACCCGAGCCGGGGTCCTCGCCGACGAGCTAGCCGGTCAAGGTGCTGCGCGGGTGCACCGGCAGCAGGTGCGGTGGTCGCGGCCGCTGGCTGAAGTCGAAGTCGCGCGCGAGGTTGCCGAGGTCGGGGTTGTCCTCCCGCACGTCCGGGCGCGGGTCCGGCCGGCCGTCGGTGCGAGGGTCGAGGCGCTGGCCGCCGAGGAAGTCGTCCTCGATGAACTTCACGTAGGCGTCGAAGGACAGCGACTGGTGGTCGACGTACCCGCGCCGGGCGTAGGGGCTGATCACGATGCCGGGCACCCGGAAGCCATAGCCGTTGGCGTCGACGTACGGCGGCCTCACGTGGTCGTAGAACCCGCCCCAGTCGTCCCAGGCCAGGAAGATCGCCGTAGACCTCCAGTCCTTGCCGCGCATCACCGTGTTGACCAGCTGGGTGACGTAGGACTGCCCCCTGCTGACCCGCCCCGGTGGGTGCTCGCTGACCTCGCCCGACGGGATCACCCAGCTGACCGCGGGCAGGTGCCCGGTGCGGGCCTGGTGCTCGAACGTGCCGGTCGCCGCGATGTTGCGCAGCTGGTGGTCGGTCTGGACGGTGACGAAGTTCGGCAGCGGGTTCCACAGCCCGGGCGTCACCGGCCGCTGCGCCACCCGCCGACAGGTCAGGGCCACGTCCTTGCGGCAGTCCGGCTCGGACCCGGGCTTCACGTAGTAGCCCCAGCTCACGTGGTGCCGGTGCATCAGGTAGGTCAGGTCGGTCCAGGCGTACGTCGGGTGCCTCGCGGGCCTGCGGCCACCCGTGCCGACCCAGCCGTCGGCCGGCTTCCGGCCGACCAGCTCCGGCCGGTTGACGCAGGAGGAGGCGCTCCGGTTCGCGCAGTAGGCCGACCACTCCGAGACCTGCCAGAGGTGCTCGGGCAGGCTCCAGGACCGGATCGGCTCGAACATGTGGTCCTGCAGCACGTAGCGCCGGGCGTAGGCCCAGTAGTTCGGGATGTCGCTGCGGGTGTGGTAGCCGATCGTGTCGTAGCCGGTGCCCTCGCTGCACTTCGGTGCGTTCGGGTCCGCGCAGCCCTTCAGCGCCCTCACGCCCTCGGACAGGAAGCCGTCCATCCGGCCGCCGGCGAGGTCGCCGGCGAAGTTGCCGAAGTCGTGG
>JBDTXF010000702.1:0-1642 GCA_040006355.1 Nocardioidaceae bacterium
TGCCCGCGTCGTCGCGCACCTCGCCGCTGAGGAGTCCACCCGTGAGCGGGATGGGCATGAGGGCCTGGCGTCCACCACTGACCGTTCGGTTGCCGCCCCGGCGACGCTTGCTCCAGAACATTCCGGAACTCCTTCGAGTCAGGTAATCAAGCCCCAACTCTGGCACGCCGCGTGACGGCTGCGCCGCCTGACCCAGGCACATGGGCCGGATGTGGTGGCGCTCGTCACGGCGGGTAGCCGGACGTTCACTCCTCTTCCTCGTCGTCGGGCTCCGGACCTCCCCCGCCGCGCATCAGCCACAGCACGCCCTCCAGCTCGTCGGGCTTGATGAGGACGTCGCGCGCCTTGGAACCCTCCGACGGGCCGACGACCCCACGCGTCTCGAGCAGGTCCATCAGCCGGCCCGCCTTCGCGAACCCGACGCGCAGCTTGCGCTGGAGCATCGACGTCGACCCGAACTGCGAGGTGACGATCAGCTCGGTGGCCTGCAGCAGGAGGTCGAGGTCGTCGCCGATGTCGGCGTCGACCTCCTTCTTCTCGCTCGCCTTCTGGGCCGTGACGCCGTCGAAGTAGGTGGGTTCGGCCTGGTCCTTGGCGAAGGAGACGACCGCGGAGATCTCGTCGTCGCCGACGAACGCGCCCTGCATGCGCACCGGCTTGCTCGCGCCCATCGGCAGGAACAGCGCGTCGCCCATGCCGATCAGCTTCTCCGCGCCGGGCTGGTCGAGGATGACGCGCGAGTCGATGAGCGACGACGTGGCGAACGCCAGCCGCGACGGCACGTTCGTCTTGATCAGCCCGGTGACGACGTCGACCGACGGGCGCTGGGTGGCCAGCACCAGGTGGATGCCGGCCGCGCGGGCCTTCTGCGTGATCCGCACGACGGCGTCCTCGACGTCGCGCGGGGCCGTCATCATCAGGTCGGCCAGCTCGTCGACGATGCACAGGATGTAGGGGTAGGGCCGGTACACGCGCTCGCTGCCCAGCGGCGCGGTGATCTCGCCGGTGCGGACCTTGCGGTTGAACTCGTCGACGTGGCGGACCTTGTTGACCTGCATGTCCTGGTAGCGCTGCTCCATCTCCTCCACCAGCCAGGCCAGCGCGGCCGCCGCCTTCTTGGGCTGGGTGATGATGGGCGTGATGAGGTGCGGGATGCCCTCGTAGGGCGTCAGCTCCACCATCTTGGGGTCGATGAGGATCATCCGGACCTCGTCCGGCGTGGCCCGCGCCAGCAGCGACACGAGCATCGAGTTCACGAAGCTCGACTTGCCGGAGCCGGTCGAGCCTGCCACGAGCAGGTGGGGCATCTTCGCTAGGTTGGCCGTGAGGAAGTGGCCCTCGATGTCCTTGCCCAGCCCGACGACGAGCGGGTGCTGCTCGGCCCGCGCGTTGCCGCTGCGCAGGACGTCGCCGAGGCGGACCATCTCGCGGTCGGTGTTGGGCACCTCGATGCCGACGGCCGACTTGCCCGGGATGGGCGCGAGGATCCGGACGTTGTCGGTGGCGACGGCGTAGGAGATGTTCTTGGTGAGCTGCGTGATCTTCTCGACCTTCACGGCCGGGCCGAGCTCGATCTCGTAGCGCGTGACGGTCGGGCCGCGGGTGAAGCCGGTGACCTGCGCGTCGATGGCGAACTGGTCGA
>JBDTXF010000703.1:0-1639 GCA_040006355.1 Nocardioidaceae bacterium
CGGGCACGTGCGGGGCGTGGAAGTCAGCGGCCACCAGGGCGTCGTAGGCCTCCTGGGGGAACACCGAGCCAGCATCGACGTCGGCGGCGTACGGCGCGATCTTGTTCGTGGCCAGCTCCCGGACGGCGGCGCGCAGGTCATCGTGGTCGTCGGAGAGCCGGTAGAGGTCGAAGTCGTGGGAAGCCATGGCGCTCAGGCCTCGACCTGGAAGAGACCCATGACCTCAGCGCGCCAGTCCTGGTAGTCGAGAGCACCGACGCTCTCCTCGGCCGTCCCGGGCGGGGTCGTCAACGGATCCTTCGCACCGGTGGTCGCGAACTCCACGAGCTCGGCATCGCTGCGCTCGTCGCTGATCACGCGGACCCGGATGCGCTGGGGTGCCCGATCGGCTCGGATGGCGTGGGCGAGCACGTGCAGGATCATCAGGCGAGCCGCCCGATCGTCGGGGGCCGCCGCCTCCGACGACTGGTTCCCGGTCACCAGGAGGACGGTCGCCGGGTCGGCCAGCAGGGGCAGGACACGTTCGACGATCGCGAACCGCTCGATCAACCCGTCGCTCAGGAACGAGCGCACTCGTCGTACGACGGTGTCACCGCGAGCCGGCACCGTGAAGCCGAGCTGCACGTAGCAGTCGACGGCGGCGCAGTCCGGACCGAGGTCGGCCAGCGTGACCGCTTCGACGCCTGCCTGCTCGAACGCCTTCGAGAGCGACTCGACCCGTTCGGTCGAGCCGGTGATCAGTGCCCGCGAGGGTGACAATGCGGTCTCCTTGCTTTCCGGTCCAACGGCGTCAGACGGGCTTTATTAGATCAAATGTCGGCCGGGGTCGGTAAGGGCCGTTGGTCCTGTCCTGTGCCGACGATGTCCTCTACCCCAGCGTCGGTGCGGCTGCCAGTGTGGTGTTGCAGCAGCGGCTCCTCCGCGGCTCGCTCCCCCTACCGAGGAAGCAGCAATGACGCCGCACACATCAACCGAACCGGTCCAGCTCAACATCTCCGAGATCGGCCAGCACGTCGGGCAGGTCCTCGGGCACAGCGAGTGGCGCGTGATCCAGCAGGCGGACGCCAACGCCTTCGGCGCCGCCACCCACGACGAGCAGTGGATCCACACCGACCCGCTCCGGGCAGCCCAGGGGCCCTTCGGCCGGACGATCGCGCACGGCTACCTGACGCTGTCCCTGGCGACCTCGCTCGTCGATGAGGTGTTCGAGGTCCCGGACGCCGTGATGATCGTCAACTACGGCGTCGACCGGGTGCGGTTTCCGGCACCCCTTCCGCTGGGTGCCGAGGTCCGCGCCGAGGTCGGTCTGAACAGCGCCGTCAGCTTCGTCGGCGGGGTCCAGGCGAGTCTGCACCTCGTCTACGAGGTCGCCGGGCAGACCAAGCCGTGCTGCGTCGCCGATGTCCTGCTGCGCTACTACACGGGACCTTCCGCGGCGACGACATGACCACGAGGCGCACCCCGGGTGCGGACGTTCACGTGGTGGGGGGCCAGACCAGCCTGTTCGAGGACTCCGACGTACCCGAGTTCGGCAAGGCACTGGCCGGAGCGATGACCCGCTCGGTCCGCCACCCCCGCGATCTCACCACTGCCGGCCTCACGTACGCCGGCAGCATGGCCAAGCTGGGATCGACGGCGG
>JBDTXF010000704.1:0-1627 GCA_040006355.1 Nocardioidaceae bacterium
ACGTTGCCACCGGGGATCGCGTCCTTCACGGTGGCGACGATGACGTCGCCGATTCCGGCGTAGCGCCGACCCGAGCCGCCGAGCACACGGATGCAGAGGATCTCCTTCGCACCGGTGTTGTCGGCGACCTTGAGTCGCGACTCCTGCTGGATCATCGGTATTTCTCCTGGTTGTCGCGCCGGTTCTCAGTCTCGAACCGAGCCTGGCGGAACTTGATGGTGATGAGGTGGCTTACTTGGCCTTCTCGAGGACCTCGACGATGCGCCAGCGCTTCGTGGCGGACAGCGGGCGGGTCTCCTGGATCCGGACCCGGTCGCCGACGCCGCACTGGTTCTGCTCGTCGTGTGCCTTGAGCTTGCTCGTGCGTCGCAGCACCTTGCCGTAGAGCGGGTGCTTCACGCGGTCCTCGACGGAGACGACGACGGTCTTCTCCATCTTGTCACTGACCACCAGACCCTCGCGGATCTTGCGGTAGGGACGGCCCTCGTGACCCTGGTCGTTGGCGGGCTCGGCTGCGGTCTGGTCGCTCACGTTGGTTCCCTCGCTCATGCGGCACCGTCCTGCGTGCTGTCGGTGCTCGGGTCGCCCGGCGTCTGCCGGATCCCGAGCTCGCGCTCACGCACCACGGTGTAGATGCGGGCGATCTCGCGCTTGACCGTGCGGAGACGGCCGTGGCTCTCGAGCTGACCGGTCGCGGCCTGGAAGCGCAGGTTGAACAGCTCTTCCTTGTGCTCGCGCAGCTTGCCCTCGAGGTCCACGTTGGTCATGTCATCGAGCTCGTGGGTGGTCGTAGCCATCAGAACTCACCACTCTCACGGGTCACGAACTTGCATTTCATGGGCAGCTTGTGGATCGCGCGACGCATCGCCTCACGGGCCACCTCCTCGGTGACACCGGACAGCTCGAACAGGATGCGTCCGGGGTGCACGTTGGCCACCCACCACTCGGGGGAGCCCTTCCCGGAGCCCATCCGGGTCTCGGCGGGCTTCTTGGTCAGCGGGCGGTCGGGGTAGATGTTGATCCACACCTTGCCGCCGCGCTTGATGTGACGGGTCATCGCGATACGAGCGGACTCGATCTGACGGTTGGTGACGTAGGCAGGCTCGAGGGCCTGGATCCCGAAGTCACCGAAGGCCAGCTCAGTGCCACCCTTCGCGGCGCCGGTGCGGCGCGGGTGGTGCTGCTTGCGGTGCTTGACCCTGCGGGGCATCAACATGGGCTCAGGCCTCCCCACCGGTGGTCGCCGTGTCGGTCGTCGCCGTCGGTGCCGAGGCGGGTGCGGTCGCGTCGGCAGCAGCCGGCTCGGTCGGGGCGACCGCCGGGGCGGCGCCCTCGGTGCCACCGTCACGCGCGGAGCGCGTGGGGCGGTCGGCCCGGGTCCCGCGGGTCGGCCGGTCGGCCGCACCGCCACGGGCGGGACGTCCCCGGCCCGGAGCGCCGGCACGGGCGGCGGCCTGCGCCTCACGCTCGGCGCGGGTGCCGGCGACCTCCCCCTTGTAGATCCAGACCTTCACGCCGATCCGGCCGAAGGTGGTCTTGGCCTCGTAGAAGCCGTAGTCGATGTCCGCGCGGAGGGTGTGCAGGGGCACGCGGCCCTCGCGGTAGAACTCCGAGCGCGACATCTCCG
>JBDTXF010000705.1:0-1612 GCA_040006355.1 Nocardioidaceae bacterium
ATGGCATCTACGGCGGCATGTACGACACCCACGAAGGTCACCTGGACGCGTCCGGCACGACGTACGCCTACGCGGCTGCCGCGCGCAACCGCGGGGCCGAGATCGTCCTGCACAACCGCGTCGTCGAGCTCCACCAGCGTCCCGGGGGCTGGGAGGTGGTCACCGAGCACGGAACGATCACCGCCGACCATGTGGTCAACGCGGGAGGTCTGTGGGCCCGCAACGTGGGTCGCATGGCCGGAGTGGATCTGCCGGTGACGCCGTTGGAGCATCACTACCTCGTGACCGAGACGATTCCCGAGGTGGCCGAGCTCGATGGCGAGCTGCCGATGATGATGGACCTGGAGGGCTTCACCTACCTCAGGCAGGAGGGACAGGGGCTGCTGCTCGGCGTCTACGAGCTCCACCCCCGACACTGGCACGTCGAGGGCGCGCCGTGGGACTTCGGGATGCGCCTGCTCCCGCCCGACGTCGACCGCATCGCACCCGAGCTGGAGATCGGCCTGTCGCGGTTTCCGTGCCTGGAGACGGCGGGCATCCACAAGTGGGTGAACGGCGCGTTCACCTTCACCCCGGACGGCAACCCGCTGGTGGGGCCGGTCGGCGGGCTGCCCGGGTTCTGGGTGGCGTGCGGAGTGATGGCGGGATTCAGCCAGGGAGGCGGGGTGGGGCTGGCGTTGGCGCAGTGGATGGTCAACGGCGAGCCGGAGCGTGATGTCTTCGGCATGGATGTCGCCCGCTACGGATCGTTCGCCAGCGCCGACGGGTACCTCACCGCCACGACCGGCCAGTTCTACCAGCGTCGGTTCGTGATGACCTACCCCAACGAACAGCTTCCGGCCGGCCGGCCGCTGAAGGTGAGCGCGATCCACGAGCAGCTGCGTGCTCAGGGTGCCCACTTCCGAGCGAACTGGGGTCTGGAGACTCCCCGCTACTTCGTCCCGGATGACCCGGACTTCGCCGAGACGCCGTCGCTGAGACGGAGCAACGCCTTCGACGTCGTGGGCGCGGAGGTGCGCGCCACGCGGGCCGGGGTGGGCCTGCTGGACACGACTGCGTTCTCTCGCTACGAGATCAAGGGCCCCGGGGCCAGGGCCTGGCTCGACCGGTTGCTGGCCGGTGTCATACCGGAGCCGGGCCGCATCCGGTTGACCCCGATGCTGAGCGATTCCGGGCGCCTGACCGGTGACCTCACCACGACGTGCTGGGCCGAGGACGAGTTCTGGCTGATGGGCTCCTACTACCTGCGGGCCTGGCACCTGCGATGGTTCCGAGACCGCCTCCCGACCGACGGACGTGTCAGGCTCGACGACATCTCCGACCGGGTCGCCGGTGTGTCGCTGTCGGGGCCGCAGTCGCTGGACCTGATGTCCCGCCTCAACCCGGGCGTCGATGACCTGCGATGGCTGCACGCCTCCGAGCTCGATCTGGGTCCCCATCGTGTGCGAGCGGGCCGGCTGAGTGTGACCGGGGAGCTGGGCTACGAGCTCAACGTTCCCGCGACCCAGCTGGCTGCGGTCTACCGCCTGCTGAGGGCGGCGGGGGAGGGGCTCGATGTCGTCCCGCTGGGCTACGAGGCGCTCGACGCGATGCGCCTGGAGAAGTCCTTCGG
>JBDTXF010000706.1:0-1612 GCA_040006355.1 Nocardioidaceae bacterium
GCGAGACCTACGGCGAGGCGAAGGTCGAGGAGCGGCACCGGCACCGCTACGAGGTGAACAACGCCTACCGCGACCGGCTGGAGCAGGCCGGCCTGGTGTTCTCCGGGACCTCCCCCGACAACAGCCTGGTGGAGTTCGTGGAGCTCCCCCGTGAGGTGCACCCCTACTACGTCTCGACGCAGGCGCACCCCGAGCTGCGGTCCCGCCCGACCCGGCCGCACCCGCTGTTCGCGGGTCTCGTGCGGGCGGCCGTCGCCCGGCAGAAGGAGCTGCAGTTCCCGATCGACGAGAGCGCCCTGCGTCGCCGGGTCGAGGAGCAGCCGGTGGACTCGGTCCGGTGAGCGATCCCGGGACGATGGACGTGCCCGAGTCGTGGCCGGTGCACGAGGTCGAGCGGATCTGGCAGGGGGCGGCGCCGTTCTCGGTGCGCCGCGACATCATCTCCGCTCCCGGTCGGCCCGAGGACACCTTCGGCCGGCTGGTCCTGGAGCACCCCGGCGCCGTGGTGATCCTCGCGGTCGACGAGCAGGAGCGGGTGCTGGTGCTGCACCAGTATCGCCACCCGGCGCTGACGCGCTTCGTGGAGCTGCCCGCGGGTCTGCTCGACGTCGAGGGGGAGGACCCCGTCGAGGCGGCCCGGCGCGAGCTGCGCGAGGAGGCGCTGCTGCTCGCCGAGGAGTGGACCCACCTGTTCACGACGTACTCCTCTCCGGGGCTCTCGAGCGAGAGGATCGGCTACTACCTCGCCCGCGGGCTCACCCCGGCGGCGGACCGCGGCGGCTTCGTCCCCGCGCACGAGGAGGCCGACATGACGATGACCTGGATGTCAGTCGACGACCTGCTCGAGGGGGTCCGCACGGGCCGCGTCACCGACGGTCCCACCGCGCAGGCGGTGCTGGGCTACCGGCTGTTCCACCCCTGAGGCCGCGACGTCATACACTCACCGCGGTCGCCCCGACGGCGCGGCGACCGCCGAGCGAGAGGAACCCTGCCATGAAGGTCGGCGTCCCCAAGGAAGTCAAGAACCACGAGTACCGGGTGGCGATCACGCCGATCGGTGTGCACGAGCTGACCGAGCGCGGGCACGAGGTGTACGTCGAGGAGGGCGCGGGCATCGGCTCGTCGATCCCCGACGAGGCCTTCGTCGCCGAGGGCGCGGCGATGCTGGCGACCGCCGACGACGTGTGGGGCACCGCCGAGATGGTCCTGAAGGTCAAGGAGCCGGTGGCGGAGGAGTACGCCCGGATGCGGGAGGGGCAGACGCTGTTCACCTACCTGCACCTGGCCGCGGACAAGCGGCTGACCGACGAGCTGGTGGCCCGCAAGGTGACCGCGATCGCCTACGAGACGGTGCAGCTGGCCTCGGGTGGGCTGCCCCTGCTCTACCCGATGTCGGAGGTCGCCGGGTGCCTGGCGCCGCAGGTCGGTGCCTACTCGCTGATGAAGGCCCAGGGCGGTCGCGGGGTCCTGCTCGGAGGAGTCGGTGGCGTCGCGAACGCCAAGGTGGTGGTGATCGGCGCCGGGGTGTCGGGGCAGAACGCCGCCAACATCGCGCTGGGCATGGGTGCCGACGTGACCCTGCTGGACACCGACCTGGACAAGCTGCGGATGT
>JBDTXF010000707.1:0-1610 GCA_040006355.1 Nocardioidaceae bacterium
GCAGGACCGACCACTCGGCCTGCCACTCGTTCAGCGTGTAGGGGCCGTAGACCTCGGTCATGCCGTAGACGTGCACGATGCGCGCCCCGAGCTCCCGCATGCGCGCGATGACCGTCGGGCTCGGAGCCGCCCCGGCCACCGTCGCCACCAGCTCTCGCTCGAGGGGGTGCGACTGCGGCGCCTCCGCAATCGTCGTCAGGACTGTCGGCGCACCGTCGAGGTGGGTCACCTGCTCCCCGTCGAGAAGTCGCCAGATCTCGTCCGCGCGCACGGCACGCAGGCACACATGGGTCGCTCCGATGCCGGTCACGGCCCACGGCGTGCACCAGCCGTTGCAGTGGAACATCGGCAGCGTCCACAGGTAGACGCTCTCGGGATCGAAGCGTTGGTGGATGATCTCGCCGAGAGCGTTCAGGTAGGCACCGCGGTGCGTGTACATCGCCCCCTTCGGCTTCCCCGTGGTGCCCGAGCTGTAGTTGATCGAGATCAGGCTCAGCTCGTCGTCGACCGACCAGGGCAACGGCTCCGCCGACCCGGTCGCCAGGAAGTCGTCGTAGCTCTGGTAGCCATGGTCGACGGCCTGGTGCGCGACAGGCCCCTGGGGGTCATGGACCGTGACCACGGTCCGGACCGTCTTCAGCAGGGGCAGCACTGCTGCCAGGGGATGCAGGAACTCGGTGTCGACGACCAGCACCGTGGCGCCGGAGTGGTCACAGACGTAGGCGACCTCCTCGGGCGAGAGCCTGGTGTTGACGGCAACCAGGACGGCACCGGCCAACGGGACACCGAAGTGCGCGACGAGCATCTCGGGGATGTTGGGGACCAGGTAGGCGACCCGGTCGCCCGTGCCCACCCCGGTCTCGCGCAGGGCGTGGGCCAGACGTGTCGCCTCGGCCCCGAGCTCGCGATAGCTGATCCTGCGCTCGCCGTAGGCGATGGCGGTCTTCTCCGCGAAGACGCACGACGCACGCTCGAGGAACGAGAGGGGGGTCAAGGCGGTGAACGAGTGGGACGTCATGGTTCCTCCTGCTGATCGGGGTGAAGTGGGGTTCGAGGTCTCGGCACGTCAGGAGCGGATGTAGTCACCGGGTGCGTCGCCGAGCGGTGGGTGCACACGGGACCCCATCCCGGGCGGCGCGACGAGGGTCCCGGCCCGCTTCGAGCCCCATGCAGCCCAGTCCTCCCACCAGGTCACCTCATGTCGCGTCGCGGCGGCGCGCCAGTCGTGCGGACCCGCGGGGTTCGCCGAGGCCGTGAGATGCCACGCCTTGGGTCCGGGAGGGTTGACCACACCGGCGATGTGTCCACCGCTCGAGAGGACGTAGCGCACGTCACCGCCGAGCAGCTGGGTGGCCTGGTAGGACGCCGTCCACGGGACGATGTGGTCGTTGACGGCGCCCACGACGTACGCCGGCGTCGTCACGTCCCCGAGCCGCAGCCGACGGCCGGCGAGCTCGAGCTCCCCGCGCATCAGCAGGTTGTGGACATAGAGCGCGCGGAGGTAGAAGGCGTGCATGCGGCCCGCCATCCGGGTGCCGTCCGCGTTCCAGGACAAGATGTCGAACGCCGGCGGGTCCTCTCCGAGCAGCCAGTTGGAGACGACGTAGGCG
>JBDTXF010000708.1:0-1608 GCA_040006355.1 Nocardioidaceae bacterium
CCATCAGCCGCAGGTTCTCGCGGCCGGTGAGCAGCTCGTCGATCGCCGAGAACTGGCCGGTGAGACCGATCGCGGCGCGCACCCCGGCGGGCTCCCGGCGTACGTCGAAGCCGGCGACCCGGACCTCGCCGCCGTCGGGGGTCAGCAGGGTGCAGAGGATGTTGACGATGGTCGTCTTGCCGGCGCCGTTCGGTCCGAGGAGTGCATAGACGGTGCCCTCCGGAACAGTCAGGTCGACGCCGTCCAGCACGGTGTGGTCGCCGTAGGACTTGGTGAGTCCAGCGACCTCGATCGCAGGGATGATGGAAGCCATGCCGCCATGCTGGGACCCTGACGCAGGGTCAAGGTCAAGCCGGTGCGCGTGGCTGGGTGATCAATCGTCGACGGAGACCATGTATGCATCGTGGTCTGACAACCGTCTGGGCCCGGCGGACGCCGCTACGCGACAGGCGGCATCGACGTCCCAGGTGAGGGGCACCGCGATGTGGTCGACGGCGCGATGACCCGTGGCTGCGCTGGCGAGCGAGCTCGTGGGAACCGACAGCTTCGACTCGCCGATGAGCTCCAGGACCTGCTGGCGGCCCTCGAGGCTGCCCACGTGCTCAGGGCCCTCCAGGGCCTGGTTCCAGTCACCACCCCACACCGTCTCCTGGTCGACGAAGGGGCGCAGCACGGTCAAGGTCACTCGCAGCTTGTCGGCCAGTGTTCCGCCCTGCCAGGCTGGACCGCAGGACCTCCACGGCAACACCGAGCTCATGAACCGGAAGCCGTCCATGTGGACCATCGCGGTGGCGGGGTGCGGGTCGGGTTGGGCGGCAGCCCTGTCCCGGCTCAGGATTCCTGCCCAGCTCTTCGACGGGCCCATCAGTCCAGCGGTTCGGTGGAGGTGCAGCCCCGGCACCGACACGTCCGTCCGGAGCTCCGTCAGAAGCCATACGTCGCACTCCCAGCGCGCGATCAGCGAGGCGTGATCGGCCGACCACCTCCCCCCGAGGTTCCAGGTGCCGATCCGCATAGGCCATTCGCCGCTTCAGTAGTGCCAGGGGAACGGCGACCAGTCCGGGTCGCGCTTCTCGAGGAACGCGTCGCGGCCCTCGACGGCCTCGTCGGTCATGTAGGCCAGCCGGGTCGTCTCGCCCGCGAACAGCTGCTGGCCGACGAGACCGTCGTCGATCAGGTTGAAGGAGTACTTCAGCATCCGCTGGGCGGTCGGCGACTTGCCGTTGACCTTGCGACCCCACTCCAGCGCCTCGCGCTCGAGGTCGGCGTGGTCGACCACCTTGTTGACCATGCCCATCCGGTGCCCGTCCTCGGCGGTGTAGTCCTCGCCGAGGAAGAAGATCTCGCGGGCGAACTTCTGACCCACCTGTCGGGCGAGGTACGCCGACCCGAAGCCGCCGTCGAACGATCCGACGTCGGCGTCGGTCTGCTTGAAGCGCGCGTGCTCGCGCGAGGCGATGGTCAGGTCCGACACGACGTGCAGGCTGTGCCCACCGCCGGCGGCCCAGCCCGGCACGACGGCGATCACGATCTTGGGCATGAACCTGATCAGGCGCTGGCACTCGAGGATGTGCAGTCGCCCGAGCTTGGCCGCATCCACGGTGTCGG
>JBDTXF010000709.1:0-1602 GCA_040006355.1 Nocardioidaceae bacterium
CGGGCCGACGACCGGGCCGACGACCGGGCCGACGACCGGGCCGACGACCGGGCCGGCGACTGAGCCGACGACTGGGCCGACGCTGCGGGCCGACTGCGGCAGCTGCTTCGCGCTGTGCTGCGTCGCCCACACCCTGACCCGGTCCACGGACTTCGCGATCGACAAGCCGGCCGGGGTGCCCTGCCTGCATCTCGCGGAGGAGCACTTCGGCTGCACCATCCACGACCAGCTGCGGCCGCGCGGCTTCCCTGGCTGCACGACCTACGACTGCTTCGGGGCCGGCCAGCGCGTCGCGCAGCACACCTACGCCGGCATCAGCTGGCGCGCCGACCCCGGCTCGGCCGACCAGATGTTCCGGGTCTTCGCCGTGGTCCGCATCCTGCACGAGCTGCTCTGGCTGCTGGCGCAGGCGGCCGACCTGCCGTCGTCCGCGCCGCTGCTCCGCGAGCTGGACGAGGCCCGGGCGCGCGCCGAGCGCTGGGCCGATGGCAGTGCCGACGAGCTCGACGTGCTCGACGTCGGCGCCCAGCGCGATGCCACCGTTCCGCTGCTGCGGCACGCCTCCGCCCTGGCGCGTGCCGAGGCGCCGGGCCCTGACCTCGACGGCGCCGACCTGCTCGGCACGGACCTGCGATCCACCGACCTGCGGGGCGCGAGCCTGCGCGGGGCTCTGCTGGTCGGCGTCGACCTGCGCGGCGCCGACCTCCGGCTGGCTGACCTGACCGGTGCCGACCTGCGCGGGGCAGACGTGCGCGGCGCCGACCTGGGCCGTGCGCTGTTCCTCTGTCAGGCCCAGGTCGCAGCGACCCGCGGGGACCTCCTGACCACCGTGCCGCCGGGCTTGGACCGCCCTGCCCACTGGCCGGCTGCGTCGGCGCAGCCTAGGGTCGGGGAGTGAGCTTCGCTGTCAGCGCCGACGCCTACGCGCGCTTCATGGGGGCCTGGTCCGAGCCGCTGGCGGACCTCTTCGTCGAGCACCTGGACCTGCGGCCGGGGCAGCGCGCCCTCGACGTCGGCTGCGGTCCCGGTGCCCTCACCGCCAGGCTGGTCGACCGCCTCGGAGCCCAGGCGGTCCTCGCCGTCGACCCGTCCGCGTCGTTCGTGGCGGCGCTGGGTGAGCGGTTCCCCGGCATCGACGTGCGGGAGGCCGGTGCCGAGCGGCTGCCGTTCCCCGACGACCACGTCGACGTGGCCGCGGCACAGCTGGTCGTGCACTTCATGTCCGACCCGGTCCAGGGCCTGAGGGAGATGGGCCGGGTGGTGCGACCGGGTGGCACGGTCGCCGCCTGCGTCTGGGACCACGCCGGCTCAGGGGGCCCGCTGACCGTGTTCTGGCGGGCCGTGCTCGAGGTGCTGCCCGGCGCCGAGGACGAGTCCGGCCTGCCGGGTGCCCGCGAGGGTCACCTCGTCGAGCTTGCCGAGGCCGCCGGGCTGAGCCGCCTCGAGCAGAGCAGCCTGAGCGTGCGCAGGCACTTCGCCTCCGTCGACGACTGGTGGCAGCCGTTCACCCTCGGCGTCGGACCGGCCGGTGCCCTGGTCGCCCGTCTCGACGACGAGGGCCGGGCGGCCCTCAGGTCGAGGTGCATCGAGCTGCTGCCCCCG
>JBDTXF010000710.1:0-1578 GCA_040006355.1 Nocardioidaceae bacterium
GAGGCCGGGGTCGACGAGATCGACGTGGTCGTGGTGGCCACCGACACCTTCTGCGAGCGCAACCAGGGCATGACCACCGAGCAGGCTTGTGAGACGGCCGGCGCGCTGGTGTCCGAGTCACGTGCCGCCGGGGTGTTCGCCACCGTCACCGTCGCCGCGGCCTTCGGCTGCCCGTTCGAGGGGGAGGTCCCCGAGGAACGGCTGCGTGAGGTGCTCGCCCGCGTCGTCGCCACCGGTCCCGACGAGCTGTCGCTGGCCGACACGATCGGGGTGGCGGTTCCTTCCGAGGTCACCGCGAGGCTGCGGCTTGCCCGCGACGTGGCGGGGGACGCGATGCCGCTGCGGCTGCACCTGCACGACACCCGGCACACAGGGGTCGCCAACGCGGTCGCGGCGGTGCAGGCGGGCGTGGCGACGCTCGACGCCAGCATCGGCGGCGCGGGAGGCTGCCCCTTCGCTCCGAACGCGACCGGCAACGTGGCGACCGAGGACCTCGTCTACCTCTTGGACCGGATGGGGCTGCCGTCCGGCTTCGACCTGGCAACCACCATCGCCGCGGCAGCCTGGCTGGAGCAGCAGCTGGACCGAGTGCTGCCGTCGGCCCTGCTGAGAGCCGGCCCTTTCCCCAGGTGAAAGTGCGCCGGGCTGGCCCCGGGCGTGGTCGCGGTGTGCAGTTCCACGAATCAACTCGCAGATCGGCTCGCTCCTCACCGACCAGGAGACGACGCTTCCACTACGAGGATCCCCAGCCGACACAAGAGGACGTTCGCATGAGGTGGCGCGGGCATGGCCAGCGGATCTGGGGGTAGCCGCACTCACCGGCTGTAGAAGGAGAGGACCGAGGCCGCGATTGAGATCGGGCTTTGTCCGGTGAGCTCGAGTGCCAGTGTCACTGCGGCGGCAGATCCTCTGACTGTCGACCGAGGCTGGCGATGGCGGCCACGATCAGCAGCGATCCGGCCATCCCGGTGGTGGTGAGGCTCTCGCCGAGGAAGAGCACGGCGATCAGCACCGCGGTGACGGGTTCGAGAAGCGTGGCGACCACCGCCGACCCGCTGGGAGTGCTGCGCAGCCCGGTGAACAGCAACGCGTAGGCGATCGCCATGGTGACGATTCCCAGGTAGGCGATGAGCAGCCACGAGGAAGTGTTGGAAGAGGTGAGCGTGTCGCCCCGCACAAGAGCCAGCACCACTCCGCTGGGAACCAGCACGAAGGCGGCGACGGACATCGTCGCGGTGGTGACAGTCAGCGTGTCCAGCCGGCGGGTGAGTGGGCCGGCCACTTCGGCCGAGAGCGCGTACGCTGCCCCGGAACCCAGCGCGGCGACAATGCCTAGGATCGGTGGTGCGGTTCCTTCGATGGGACTCCCCGTGAGGCTCACGAGCAGGAGTCCGATCAAGGCGACGATGACAGGGGCGCCGTGCCCTGCCGAGGGAAGTCGCCGCTGTTGGGCGCTGCGGAGCGCTAGCAGCAGGACGGGCGCGAAGCCGAGGCAGACCACGGTCGTCACGCTCACGCCAGTCACGACGACTGCGACGAAGAAGAGCATCTGGAAGGTCGCGGTGAGGACCCCCACCA
>JBDTXF010000711.1:0-1572 GCA_040006355.1 Nocardioidaceae bacterium
ACGAGGACGGCTACTTCTTCATCGTCGACCGCAAGAAGGACCTGATCATCCGCGGCGGGTACAACATCTACCCCCGCGAGGTCGAGGAGGCGCTCTACGAGCACGAGGCTGTCGCCGAGGTCGCCGTGGTCGGCGTACCCCACGACGACCTGGGCGAGGAGGTCGGCGCCGCCGTCGCGCTGAAGCCGGGCATGAAGGCCAGCGAGGACGAGCTGCGAGCCTTCGCCAAGGAGCGGCTCGCGGCCTACAAGTACCCCCGCCACCTCTGGATCATGGACACCCTGCCCAAGGGGCCGACCGGCAAGATCCTGCGGCGCGAGGTCAGCGCCCCCGAGGAGGACTCATGAGCGCCCAGACCGTGGGCGCGGCCGACGACCGGACGGTCGCCGGCTCGGCGGACGCCCGGATGCGCGCGGCCGACGAGGACGCGGACTCCACCGACGCCGCCACCCCGCTCGACCTCCTGCTCGGCGACGCGGCCCGCAGCCCGGTCCGCCGGTTCCTGCCCGGGATGTCCGGGGTGCGCTTCACCGCGGGGCTGGCCAAGCACCCGAGACGCGTCGCCGGACGCACCGGGCACCTGGCCGCCGATCTGGCCAGGGTCACGGTCGGGCGGTCCGAGCTCGCACCGCACGAGAAGGACCGCCGGTTCACCGACGACGGCTGGTCGAGGAACCCGTTCCTGCGCCGCACCCTGCAGGGCTACCTCGCCGTCGGCCAGACCGCGCGCGGGCTGGTCAAGGACGCCGACCTCGGCTGGGGCGACGACCAGCGGATGGGCTTCATCATCGACAACCTGGTCGAGGCGTCCGCGCCGAGCAACAACCCGTTCCTCAACCCCAAGGTGCTCAAGCGGACCATCGACACCGGTGGCGGCAACCTCCTCGAGGGCAGCCGCCGCTTCGTGCGCGACTTCGCCACCTCGCCACGGGTGCCGTCGATGGTCGAGCCGGACGCGTTCGAGGTCGGCGTCGACATCGCGGTGACACCGGGTGCCGTGGTGCTCAGGACCGAGATGTTCGAGCTGATCCAGTACACCCCACAGACGAGCAAGGTCCGCACGGTGCCGCTGCTGATCGTGCCGCCGACGATCAACAAGTACTACGTCATCGACCTCGCCGAGCACCGCAGCCTGGTGGAGCACCTCGTCAGCACCGGCCAGCAGGTCTACTGCATCTCCTGGCGCAACCCCGACATCCGGCACGCGGACTGGGGTGTGGACAGCTACGGCCAGGCGATCGTCGAGGCGATGGACGCCGCCCAGAAGATCGCCCGCTCCGACCAGGTGGCGCTGCTGGGGATCTGCTCGGGCGGGATGCTCAGCTCGATGGTCCTCGGCCACCTAGCGGCCATCGGCGACCTGGACCGGGTCTCGGCGTTCAGCCTCGCGGTCACCGTGCTCGACCAGGAGCAGGCCGGCCTCCCCAGCGCCCTGCTGTCCCGCAAGGCCGCGGCCGCGTCCGTGAAGATGTCGCAGGACAAGGGCTATCTCGACGGCCGGAAGCTGGCCGAGGTGTTCGCCTGGCTCCGGCCCAACGACCTGATCTGGAACTACTGGGTCAACAACTACCT
>JBDTXF010000712.1:0-1572 GCA_040006355.1 Nocardioidaceae bacterium
CACGATCTGAACCAGCAGACGCCCCCGAAACCAGTCTTGTTCAGCAGCGTCCTAGAGCTGGGCCTCGCCGACGCTGGTGATGCCGTAGTACCTGCGCTGCGGGCCCTCGTCGCTGGGCACGACGTAGGACGTGAGGGCCCCGGCCGCGTAGAGCCGGCCGAGCGTGCCGTAGACCGAGGCGTCCCCGACGGCTCCGTCGTCCGCATCTCCCCGGCGGTGGGTGCCGTCGAGCCGTCAGCCCAGGAGGGCGCGGACGGCGTCGCGGGCAGACATCGGGTCGGGCGCGCCGAGCGCGGCCTCGGCGGCGCGCTCGCAGGTGTCCATCGTGACGGCGGCGAGCTGCGCACCCACCGGGCGCACGGCGGCCAGGGCCATCGACAGCGAGGTGATCCCCATGCCCACCAGGGCGGTCGCCAGCAGCGGGTCGGCCGCCGCCTCACCGCAGACACCGACCGGCTTGCCGGCCTGCGTGCCGGCCTCCGCGGTGATCGCGATGAGCTGCAGGACCGCCGGCTGCCACGGGTCGGTCAGGTGTGCGAGGTCGGTCGCCATCCGGTCCGCGGCCATCGTGTACTGAGTCAGGTCGTTGGTGCCGATGGAGAGGAAGTCCACCACCTCGAGCATCTGGTGGGCCAGCAGCGCGGCGCTCGGGATCTCCACCATCACCCCGGCCTTGAGCCCGTAGGGACGCACCAGGGCGGCGAAGTCGGCCGCCTCGACGACGGTCGCGACCATCGGCGCCATGATCCAGGTCTCGGTCCCGGTGCTCTTCGCGGCCCGGGCGATCCCGTCGAGCTGCCGCTCCATCAGCCCGGGGTTGTCGAAGGACAGCCGCAGACCGCGGACACCGAGGGCGGGGTTCTCCTCACCTTCATGCGTGGCGAACGCGATCGGCTTGTCCGAGCCGGCGTCGAGGGTGCGGACCACGACGTAGCGGCCCTCGCGGAACGGCTCGAGCACACCTGCGTAGATCTCTGCCTGCTCCTCCACCGATGGCTCGTCCGCGCGGTTGAGGAACGACAGCTCCGTGCGGAAGAGCCCGACACCCTCGACAGGTCCCTCGGCGGCGGCACCGGACGACGAGCCGTCCGCCACGTTGGCGAGCAGCTTGACCGACGTCCCGTCGGCGGTGCGCCCCGGCCCGGTCCAGCGGGCCAGTGCCTCTCGTGACGCACGGGACTCCTCCACCAGCCGGGCGGCCTCCTCGGGGTCCGGGTCCGGGGTCACCACACCTGTGGTGCCGTCCACCATCAGCAGGGTGCCGGTGCGCAGGGCGCTGAGTCCGTGCACGCCGACGACGCAGGGGATCGCGAGCTGCCGGGCGATGATCGCGGTGTGGCTGGTCGGCCCGCCCCGCTCGGTGACGAGCGCGACGATGGTCCGGGCGTCGAGCCCGGCGGTGTCGGCGGGGGCGAGGTCCTCGGCCAGCAGCACCGAGGCCACGTCGGGCACCGGCACCCCCGGCTCCGGCTCGCCGACCAGCCGGGCGGTCACCCGGCGCTCGATGTCGCGCAGGTCGGTGACCCGCTCGGCCATCAGTCCGCCCATCGAGGTGAAGATGCCGGCGAACTG
>JBDTXF010000713.1:0-1570 GCA_040006355.1 Nocardioidaceae bacterium
GCCCGAGGAGCTCTGATGAGCAGCACCCCCCGCACCGACCCGGACGAGCGCGCCGACCCCCTCGGCGGGGAGACCCCGGCGCCCCGTGGGTCCGTCCGCGCCCGGATGCGCAGCACGCCCGGACTGCGCCACCTCTGGCGCGGCGGCATCTTCGTGCTCGGCCTGCTCTGCATCGCGGCCGGCGGGGCGCTGATCGTCCTGCCCGGACCGCTGACCATCCCCCCGATCGTCCTCGGGCTGTGGATCTGGTCGACCGAGTTCGAGTGGGCGCACCGGTTCTTCGCCCCCGCCCAGGAGAAGGGGAAGGCGGCCTGGGAGCACGCCAAGCGGCACCCGGTCAGCTCCTCCTTCATCACCGGCGGCGGCCTGGTGATGGCCGCGGTGATCATCTGGGTGGTGGTCCACTTCGAGCTCGTCGACCGGGGCAAGGAGCTCGTCGGGCTGTCCTGAGCGACACCCGGCATCGGACACACTGGCCCCATGCCGTACGTCGACCAGCACACCGCCACCGCCGACTGCACCCCCGAGAGCGCCTGGGACGTCGTCAGCCGGCTCGGGGGCGACGAGCGGATCTACGTGCCCCGCGAGCTCTGGCGGGCCCGCGGCCGCGCGGAGCGGCTGGTCGGCGGGCCGGGCCACCGGATCACAGGTCCGGGCCGCGCCCTCGAGGTCGGCGACACGATGGACTTCTGGGAGGTGGTCGAGGTGCACCCGCCGACCCGGCTCCGGGTGCGCGCGCTGAGCCTGCTGCCCGGCACGGCGTACCTCGACATCGCGGTGGGGCCGCGGCCGTCGGGACCGGGCACCGAGGTCTCGCTCACCACCACCTTCGTGCCGGCAGGCGCCCTCGGGCACGTCTTCTGGTGGTCGGAGCTGCCGGCGCACAAGGTGGTCTTCGAGCTGATGACCCGACGCCTGGCGGCGCTCGTCAGCGGCTGGTGATCCGGTGGGCCAGGACCAGCACCACCGCGGCGCGGCACCGTCGTGGGCCCACGTGTCCGGAACCCGGTGGCGGGCCGGTCGCGGCCTCTACTAAACTGAACGAACAGTTCAGTTCTAGGATCCAGGAGATGTGCATGACCGACACCACCACCACCACCGTGAACCTCGCCGCCGCCTCCGGCACCTTCCAGCTCGGCGGCGACCTGCCCGTCGTACGGCTCGGCTACGGCACCATGCAGCTGCCCGGCCAGGGTGTCTGGGGCCCGCCGAAGGACCACGACGAGGCGCTCCGCGTGCTGCGTCGCGCGGTCGAGATCGGCGTCACCTTCTTCGACACCGCCGACTCCTACGGCCCGTACGTCGCCGAGGACCTGCTCCGCGAGGCGCTGCACCCGTACGCCGACGACGTCGTGATCGCGACCAAGGCCGGACTCACCCGGCAGGGCCCGGGCGTCTGGACCCCGCTGGGCCAGCCGGCGTACCTGCGCCAGGAGGTCGAGCTCAGCCTCCGCCGCCTCGGGCAGGAGCGGATCGACCTCTTCCAGCTGCACCGCATCGACGGCAACTACCCGCTGGCCGACCAGGTCGGCGAGCTCAAGCAGCTCCAGGACGAGGGCAAGATCCGGCA
>JBDTXF010000714.1:0-1565 GCA_040006355.1 Nocardioidaceae bacterium
CGGTGTGCACGACGAGCAGCTTGGTCAGGTCATGGGTCAGCTTGAGCCGCTGCACGGTGAGCTCGCCGTTGGCCCCGATGCCGCCGCCGATGTTGTTGACGAAGCCCGCGTCGACCGCGCCGGTCAGGCCGTCGACGGCGGCCAGCGAGCGCCGGGCGACGGTGTTGACCTTGGTGAACTGGCCGCCGATGTAGACGGTCGTGTTGCTGACGGCGAGCTCGGTGGCCTTGGCGTCGGTGTTGGCGGTGAACGCCGTGACCGTGGCGCCGGTCGTCGGGTCGAGCCGGACGACGCCCTTGCGGGCCACACCGTTGACTGTGTTGAAGTTGCCGGCGACGTAGAGCCGGCTGCCGTCCGGGGAAGGCTCGACGTTCTCGACGCCTCCGCCGGTCAGCGTCGGCGCGAAGCCGGTGTCCACCAGGCCGGTGCTCAGGGTGTAGGACGCGAGACCGGTGCGCGCGTAGCTCGTGGTGTTGGTCGCGGTCGCGTTGGCGATCTTGGTGAAGCTCCCGGCGATGAAGACCCGGTTGCCGACCACGTTGATGTCCCAGATCTCGCCGTCGCTGATCTTGGGCAAGTTGGTGCGCGGTGTCGTCGGCGCGAGCTTGGTGAGCGTGTCGACGGGCGGCACCCCGGACACCGCGACCGTCGAGGTCTTCGCGTTGGTCAGGCTCCCGTCGCTGACCGTGAGCGTGACGGTCTTGCTGCCCGAGGTGGCGTAGGTGTGCGCCGAGGTCGCGCCGGTCGCCGTGCCCCCGTCACCGAAGGTCCAGCTGTAGGTGAGGGTGGCGTGCTCGGGGTCGGAGGAGGCGGACCCGTCGAAGGTGCAGGCCAGCGTCGGGCAGGACGAGGTGAACGACGCGACCGGTGCCTGGTTGGCGACGCCCGATCCCGGTGCGACGACCACCGAGAACTCGACGCTGCGGGTGGCGGAGGCGCTCGTGGTGGCGGTGCGGGCGGGTGCGGTGCCGGTGGCGACGGGCGCGCCGGAGTCGCCAGCGATCGAGCTGATCTTGCCGGACCCGGTGCCGGCAGCGGTGCTGCGCACGGTCGTGCCGGGGGGCGCCGTCCAGGTCTGGGCCGTCGAGGACTTCTCGCTCCACGAGCCGACCAGCCAGGACCCTGCGGTCGAGACCGCCACGGCCGGGGCGGGGAGGCTGGAGGAGGCGGTGTTCACGACCGCCGAGGTGGAGGCGGTGACCGTGGAGGAGGACACCGTGCTGCGGTAGGCCGAGACGCTGATCGTGGACTTCGCGGAGCCGGACGTCGTCACCGCGACGGTCTTGCCGGCGTCGGTGGCGGTCGCCTGCCTGGTCCAGGCGCGACCGCGGACCAGGCTGCCGTCCTGGCTCTGCAGCAGGGTCCACCCGGCGACGGTGTTGTTGATCGTGGTGGTCGTGCCGTTGGTGGTCAGGAACAGCAGCAGGGTGTCGCCGGCCAGCACGGCGGTCGGCACCTTGACGGTGTGGCTGGTCCGGGTCCCGGCGGTCGTCGCCGACCCGACGAACGAGACCGTGCCGTCGGCCGCGGTCGCCGCGCCGGCGACGCTCAGCACGCCGGCGACC
>JBDTXF010000715.1:0-1563 GCA_040006355.1 Nocardioidaceae bacterium
CGGTTCACGTCTGAGGGTCATCACTTTAGCCTCCGGACCGGACACCATGGAGGTATGAGCAGCTCCGTCCAGACCGACCAGGCCACCGGCCGGCCCACCCGCCCCGGGCGGGTGCCGCTGCGCCACCGGATGACCCGGCTCGCCGAGCGGGTCACCACCCCGCTGCTGCCCGCGGACTACCTCGACCTCTTCGACCCGCTCCGCTCCGGCGCCGATCTGCGGGGCCGCATCGAGCACGTCGTGCCGGAGACCGCGGACGCCGCGACCATCGTGATCCGTCCGGGCGCGGACTGGGACGGCCATGTGCCGGGCCAGTACGTCCGCATCGGCGTCGACGTCGACGGCATCCGCCAGTGGCGCGCCTACTCCCTGACCCACGGCCCGCGTGCCGACGGTCGCATCTCGATCACCGTCAAGGCCGTTCCCGACGGGAAGGTCTCCCAGCATCTGGTCCGCCGGGCGCGGCCCGGGACGCTGGTCCACCTCGAGCAGGCGACCGGCGACTTCGTGCTCCCGACCGACGGCGGCAAGCTGCTGTTCGTCACCGCCGGGTCGGGCATCACCCCGGTGATCGGGATGCTCCGCAACCTGTTCCCGGTCACCGACTCCGGTGTCGCCCGGCTGCCGCGCAGCGCCGGCTACGACATCACCGTCGTGCACGTGGCACCGACCGAGCCGGACTCGATCTTCATCGCCAACCTCCAAGCCCTCGACGAGGCCGGGCTGATCCGGCTCGTCGCGCGCTACGACGACGTGCACGGCCTCCTCGACGTCGCCGACCTCGAGGCCCTGGTCCCCGACCTGCACGAGCGGACCACCTTCGCCTGCGGTCCCGGGGGGCTGCTCGACGCCCTCGACGCCCACCACGGCGAGCGCGGCATCCCGCTGCTCACCGAGCAGTTCCGGGCGACCACGGTCGCGGTCGGCCCCGGCAGTGGAGGCGGCACCGTCACCTTCAGCGGCGGCACCACCATCGAGGCCGACGGCGCCACCCCGATCCTTGACGCCGCCGAGGCGGCCGGCGTGCTGATGCCGTCCGGCTGCCGGATGGGCATCTGCTACGGCTGCGTCCTCCCGATGCGCGAGGGAGCGGTCCGCGACCTGCGCAGCGGTGACGTCACCACCGCGGCACCCGGAGACGGCGTGCTGATCCAGACCTGCGTCTCCGCGGCCGCCGGGGCCTGCGTCCTCGACCACTGACCATTCCTCGACACCCTCGACACCCTCGACACCCTCGACACCCCGATCACCGACCGAAGGAGATCACCATGACCGTCATGCAGAAGAAGGCCATCGACCCGACCGCCCATCTGAGCGCTGAGGACGTCGAGCAGCTCGGCATCGAGCTGGACGCGATCCGCGCCTCCGTGATCGAGCAGCGCGGCGAGCACGACGCGGCCTACATCCGCAAGGTCATCGACGTGCAGCGCAAGCTCGAGCTCGGCAGCCGCGCGGTGCTGCTCGTCTCGCTGCTCCCGCCGGCCTGGATCCTCGGCACCGCCGGCCTCTCGATCGCCAAGATCATCGAGAACATGGAGATCGGCCACAACGTCATGCACGGCC
>JBDTXF010000716.1:0-1561 GCA_040006355.1 Nocardioidaceae bacterium
TCACCTCCGACCAGGAGGTGCGCTGGTGCCCCGGCTGCGGCGACTACGCGATCCTGTCGGCCGTCCAGGGCTTCCTGCCCGAGCTCGGGCTGCGCCGCGAGAACATCGTCTTCGTGTCGGGGATCGGCTGCTCCTCGCGGTTCCCCTACTACCTCGACACGTTCGGCATGCACTCGATCCACGGTCGCGCGCCGGCGATCGCCACCGGCCTGGCGACCTCCCGGCAGGACCTGTCCGTCTGGGTCGTGACCGGCGACGGCGACGCTCTGTCGATCGGCGGCAACCACCTCATCCACGCCCTGCGCCGCAACGTCAACCTCAAGATCCTGCTGTTCAACAACCGGATCTACGGCCTCACCAAGGGGCAGTACTCCCCCACCTCCGAGATCGGCAAGATCACCAAGTCGACGCCGATGGGCTCGATCGACTTCCCGTTCAACCCGGTCTCGGTCGCCCTCGGCGCCGAAGCGACCTTCGTCGCGCGCACGCTCGACTCCGACCGCAAGCACCTGACCGACGTCCTGCGCGCGGCCGCGGCCCACGAGGGCACCGCCCTGGTCGAGATCTACCAGAACTGCAACATCTTCAACGACGGCGCCTTCGACCCGCTCAAGGACGCCGACACCCGCGACACGGTCACGATCCGCCTCCAGCACGGCCAGCCGATCCGCTTCGGCGCCGACGGGGAGCGCGGTGTCGTACGCATGCCCGACGCGACCCTGGCCGTCGTCGACGTCGCGGACGTGGGCGAGGACGCGATCCTCATCCACGACAGCCACGCCCATGACCCAGCGCTGGCCTTCGCGCTGTCCCGGCTGTCGCACCCGGAGACCCTCGCCGACACCCCGATCGGCATCTTCCGGGACGTCGCTCGGCCGTCGTACGACCGGCTCATGGGCGACCAGATCACCGAAGCCATCGCCGCCAAGGGACCCGGTGACCTCGCCCAGCTCATCGCCGGCACCGACACCTGGACGATCGCTTGAGCCCTGCGGCACCCGCCGCACCGTTGGCCCGCCGTGCGGATGGACTAGAGATCTCGCTCGAGACGGCGCGGGTCGACGTGGAGCGGGTGTTCCACTGGCTCTCCGACGATGCGTACTGGTCGCTCGGCCGCACCCGTGACGTCGTGGAGCGCTCGTTCGCCGGCTCGCTGGTCGCCGGGGTCTACGACGGCCCGACCGCTGACGCCCCTCAGGTCGCTCTCGCCCGCGTCGTCACCGACAACGCGACCTTCGCCTGGATCTGCGACGTCTACGTCGACCCCGACCACCGCGGGCGCGGGATCGGCAGCTGGCTGACGGAGGTCCTCGTCGCCGAGCTGGTCGAGGGCCGCGGGATCCTTCGGGTGCTGCTGGCGACCCGCGACGCGCACGCCGTCTACGCCAAGGCCGGCTTCGAGCCGCTCGTCGGCGTGTGGAGATGGATGGAGATCGACCGCCGACCGGGCAAGGACGCCATCTTGGCGATGGATCCGCTGCTGTCCGACGAGACCCCGTGAGCGAGGAACGCCGGGGCGTGCTCTTCGGCTTCGCGGCATACGCGATGTGGGGCCTGTTCC
>JBDTXF010000717.1:0-1556 GCA_040006355.1 Nocardioidaceae bacterium
TGCGTCGCCCTGGGCGTGGTCACCGCGGGCGTGACGATGCTCTTCATGATGGCCGTGGCCCGGCTGCCGCTCGGCACCGCGAGCGCCCTGGAGTTCCTCGGCCCGCTCGGCGTCGCCGTCGCCCGCAGCGGACTCAGCCGCCGACTGCTGGTCTGGCCACTGCTCGCGGGTGCCGGCGTGCTGCTGCTCACCGAGCCCTGGCACGGCGGCGTGGACCCGGTCGGCGTGGCGTTCGCGCTCGCGGCCGCCTGCTGCTGGGGCGCCTACATCCTGCTCACCCAGCGGGTCGGTGACGCGGTCAGCGGCCTGCAGGGGCTCGCCGTCTCGCTGTTCGTGGCCGGACTGGTCGCCACCGCCGTCGCCGGTCCAGCGACGTTCCCCCGGCTGTCGCCGCACGTGGTGGTCGTCGGGATCGGTCTGGCAGTGCTGCTCCCCGTCGTGCCGTTCAGCCTGGAGATGCTCGCGCTGCGCCGCCTCACCACCGGGGCCTTCGGCACCCTGATGAGCCTCGAGCCCGCCATCGCCCTGGTGGTCGGCCTCCTGGTGCTCCACCAGGTGCCGGGTCTGTGGCCGGTGCTCGGCATCGGCTTCGTGGTGGCGGCAGGGGTCGGCGCGGAGCGCACCGGATCCCGGCACCCGGACCCGCCCTGCGACACTGACGGCGTACGTCGTGACCGCCCGTCGCCGAGCGCACCGGAGCCGCCCTGTGCCGTCCGACCCTGAACGCCGTCCTCGGCTCGAGGAGCTCGACTGGCGCGAGACCCCGATGGGCGCGATCAGCCTGCGCCGCCGTCGCGAGCCGACCCTGGACGTCGACGTCTTCGAGGCCAAGCTCGACGACGACTTCTTGATGTCCAGCCTGTTCACCGTCGCCGAGGTCGAGCTGGCGCGGCTGGGGCTGGCCGCTGTCACCGGCGACCACCTCGACGTGCTCGTCGGCGGGCTGGGGCTCGGCTACACGGCGGCGGCCGCGCTCGAGGACCCCCGCGTCGCGTCCCTGGTCGTGGTGGAGGCGCTTCCGGAGGTGGTCGGCTGGCACCGGCGCCACCTGCTGCCGGTCTCCGCACTGCTGACCGACGACGAGCTGTGCCGCTTCGAGACGGCCGACTTCTTCGCGACCGTCGGTGCGGGCGTCCCGCTGGAGCACGGCGACACCGGGTACGACGTGCTGCTGGTCGACATCGACCACAGCCCGCGCCACGTGCTCAACGCCCGGCACGCCGCGTTCTACACCGTCGACGGGCTGACCCGGATGCGCTCGCTGGTGCGGGACGGCGGCGCGTTCGCCCTGTGGTCCGACGACCCACCGGACGAGGGGTTCCTCACCGTCCTGCGTGAGGTCTTCACCCGTGCCGAGACGCACAGCGTCTGGTTCGACAACCACCTGACCGGTGGGCGGTCGGCCAACACGGTCTACGTGGCCACCTGACTCCTCAGCCGCCGGGCCTCCGCTGCGCCCGGATGTCACAGTCCCCCTTGCGCAGCCGGCAGAGCTAGAGCCGGAGGTCCTGGTACTTCTCGGTCTCCCTCGTCGGGCTGATCTCCCGCAACCAGGT
>JBDTXF010000718.1:0-1553 GCA_040006355.1 Nocardioidaceae bacterium
CGGCGATGAAGCCGCGGACGGGCGACGGCCCGCTCGAGGTCACGAAGGAGGGGCGCGGCATCGTGATGCGGGTGCCTCTCGAGGGGGGTGGTCGCCTCGTGGTCGAGCTGAACCAGGAGGAGGCCGGAGCACTCGGCGCGGCGCTCCATCAGGTCGTCGGCTGACCGGGCCACCAGCGCAGACAGGCGTCACCGACCCCGTCCTCTCCTCGGAGCGGACGGGGTCCTGCTGTGCCCGCAGCCGGAGGTAGGGTTCGGCTGTCGTGCCGACTGACGACCTCCGAGGAGGGATCGTGGGGCTGCCCACCCAGGTGTCACCGCCCCACATCGCGGTCAGCGACGTGGCACCGAGCGCCGTGCTGGGCGTGGACGTGGTCGCCGTGCCGGTGCTCGAGGCCCCGACCGGCCCGCTGCTCGGCCCCGGTGCCGCTGAGCTCGTCGACGAGCTCGGTGAGGACCTTCTCGACCTCCTCGCGGCGGCGGGGGCGACCGGCCGGGCCGGTGAGGTCGTCGACCGCGTGGTCCTCGACACGTCCGGGCTGACCAACACCGACCTGCGGCTGGTGCTGCTGGTGGGCATCGGGACCGGCAGCACCGACGACCTGCGTCGCGCCGGGTCCGCGCTGGCCCGCCGCGTCCGGGGCCGGCTCTCGGTGGCGACCTCGCTGGCCGCGCTCGCCGACGACGCCGGCCTGCGCGCCTTCGTCGAGGAGCTGGTGCTCGGCTCGTTCGAGTTCCACTGGCGCTCGGACGGTCCCCTGGCCCGGCCCGTGGCGCGGGTGGTCCTGGCGGGCCTCGCGCACGCCGGCGACCGGTCGGACGCCGTTGTCACCGCGCTCGCGGTCGCCGGCGCCGGCTGGCAGGCACGCACGCTGGCCCTGGTCCCCTCCAACGTGAAGAACCCCGTGTGGATGGTCGAGCAGGCCGCCGAGGTCGCCGAGCGCGCCGGTCTGGGCATCACGGTCTGGGACGAGCGCGAGCTCGCCGAGCAGGGCTTCGGCGGGATCGTCGGGGTCGGGCAGGGCTCCGTCAACCCGCCTCGGCTGGTGCGCCTGGACTACCGCCCCCGCACCCGCGCCCGCAGGGCGCCGCACGTCGTCCTGGTCGGCAAGGGCATCACCTTCGACACCGGCGGGCTGTCGATCAAGCCGCGCGAGAACATGATGACGATGAAGCGCGACATGACCGGCGCCGGCGTCGTGCTCGCCGTCCTGGGTGCTCTCGCCGACGTCGACTGCCCGGTGCGGGTCACCGGTCTGCTGCCGCTGGCGGAGAACTCGGTCGGGGCCTCCTCGATCCGGCCCGGCGACGTGCTGCGGCACTACGGGGGCCGCACCTCGGAGGTCACCAACACCGACGCCGAGGGCCGGCTCGTGCTCGCGGACGCGATCGCCGACGCCGTCGCCGAGCTCGAGCCCGACGCGATCGTGGACATCGCCACCCTCACCGGCGCGATCAAGCTCGCCCTCGGGCAGCGGACCGGCGGCCTCTTCGCCACCGACGACGCGCTCGCCGCCTCGCTGCGGACCGCGTCGCTCGCCGCCGGCGAGCCGC
>JBDTXF010000719.1:0-1552 GCA_040006355.1 Nocardioidaceae bacterium
CCCGGATGCCGTTGTCCTTGGCCCAGTTGATGAAGTCGGCGACCACGAGGAAGTACCCGCCGTACCCCTTGGAGACGATGACCTCGGTCTCGAACTCCGCCTGGCGCTGGGCGTACTCGGGGATCCCCTCGGGGAAGCGGGCCTGCAGACCGCGCTCGACCTCCTTGACGAACCAGCTGCGCTCGTCCTCCCCGGGCGGGCACGGGAAGCGGGGCATGTAGCGGCCCTCGCCCTCGGTGAACGAGATCTCGCACATCTCGGCGATGCGCAGGGTGTTGTCGCACGCCTGCGGCAGCTCGCGCCAGGTGTGGCGCATCTCCTGCGCGGACTTGAGGTAGAACTCGTCGGCGTCGAACTTGAACCGGCCCGGGTCCATCATCGTCGAGCCGGACTGGACGCAGAGCAGGGCGCCGTGGGCCTTGGCGTCGTCGGCGTGGGTGTAGTGCAGGTCGTTCGTGGCCACCAGGGGCATCCCGAGCTCGTCGGCGAGCCGCAGCAGGTCCTTCATCGAGCGGCGCTCGACGTCGAGGCCGTGGTCCATCACCTCGCAGTAGAAGCTGTCCTTGCCGAAGATGTCCTGGAAGTCCGATGCCGCCTGCTTTGCCTGCGCGTACTGCCCGAGGCGCAGTCGGGTCTGGATCTCCCCGGAGGCGCAGCCCGAGGTGGCGATCAGGCCCTCCCCGTAGCGCGAGAGAAGCTCACGGTCGACCCGGGGCCACTTGGCGTAGACCTGGTCCAGGGAGGCCTGCGAGTCCATCCGGAAGAGGTTGTGCAGGCCCGTGTTGTCACGGGCGAGCAGGGTCATGTGCGTATAGGCCCCGGACCCTGAGACGTCGTCCCCGGGGCGGCTGCGCTCGTCCCCCCACTTGACGCGGGTCTTGTCGGAGCGGTGGGTGCCGGGGGTGACATAGGCCTCGACCCCGATGATCGGCTTGACCCCGGTGCCCTGGGCCTTCTTCCAGAACTCGTAGGCACCGAAGACGTAGCCGTGGTCGGTACTGGCCAGCGCGGGCATCCCCAGCTCGGCGGCCCGCTCGAACAGGTCGCCGATGCGTGCGGCCCCGTCGAGCATCGAGTACTCGGTGTGCACGTGCAGGTGCACGAACTGGTCGGCGGCCTTCGCGGGGGGCGTCGGGCTCGGACTCGGGGCGGACGGGGAGGACATCGCCGACCATCCTAGGTCGGCCAGGGGACAGCCTCGCGCGTGTCGGGCGTCGTGTCGCCGGACCGGCGAACGCTGCCCTCCCGGCCCCCCGCACGTCGTCTGCCCAGATGCTGCGAATCGCCGCGCAGAACCGCGTGTCGCGGCGACCTGACAGACGAAGTGGGGGCTGTCAGAGGCGGTCGAGGGCGTCCTGGAGGTCCTGCGGGTAGCCGCTCTCGTAGGTGACCCAGGCCCCGGACCCCGGGTGCTCGAAGCCCAGCCCCACGGCGTGCAGCCACTGCCGCCGCAGGCCGAGGCGGGCCGCGAGGGTGGGGTCGGCGCCGTAGGTGAGGTCGCCCACGCAGGGATGGCGGACCGCTGCCATGTGCACCCTGATCTGGTGGGTGC
>JBDTXF010000720.1:0-1537 GCA_040006355.1 Nocardioidaceae bacterium
CAGCCGGCGGCCTCGGCTTCGGGCTGCTGCTGCTCGGTGCCACCCGCACACCCGGCATCGAGGTGGTCACCACGGCGGTCGGGCTGCTGGACCGGGCCCGTCGCTCGGACCTGGTCGTGACCGGCGAAGGCTCCTTCGACTTCTCCTCGAGCTCGGGCAAGGTGCCCTACGGCGTGGCCCAGGTGGCCGGCGCGGCCCTCCAGCCCTGCGTGGCGCTCGCCGGGCAGGTGCTCGTGGGGTCCAGGGAGATGCGCACGCTCGGCGTCGAAGCGGCCTACTCCATGGTGGACCTGGTGGGGGAGCAGGCCAGCTTCGGTGACCCCGCGGGCAGCCTCGCGGCGCTGGCCGAGCGGACCGCGCGCTCCTGGTCGCGCTGAGAGAGCCCGGACCGCCTTGGGAATGCTTCCGGATGTGCGACCATGGAGGAGTCCGTGGGCCCATCAGAGCCCCGGGATCGAAGAACACAGTCGAGTTGGGGAGCACACCGATGACCGAGCAGATCGACACCACTACCGAGACGCAGGTCCGCCCGGACGGCATCAACGTCAGTGACGGCGCTTCCACCAAGGTGCGGACCCTCCTCGAGCAGGAGGGTCGCGACGACCTCCAGCTGCGCATCGCCGTGCAGCCCGGCGGCTGCTCGGGCCTGCGCTACCAGCTGTTCTTCGACGAGCGCACCCTCGACGGCGACCTGGTCTCCGACTTCGACGGCGTGTCCGTCGTGGTGGACCGGATGAGCATGCCCTACCTGAACGGCGCCACCATCGACTTCGTGGACACCATCGAGAAGCAGGGCTTCACGATCGACAACCCCAACGCCGGCGGCTCCTGCGCCTGCGGGGACTCGTTCCACTGACCCACGACTGACGCCGGAGAGCCCCCGTCACCGAGAGGCCACGGGGGCTCTTGCATGCTCCTGCCCGTCCGGCGGGACCACCGTGGCGGGTAGGGTCGGGCACGGCCTGATTCCCCCACGTGAGGACCCCCACCCGTGTCGTTGCTCGTGACCGGCTCGATCGCCACCGACCACCTGATGTCGTTCCCCGGCAGGTTCGCCGACTCGCTCGTCGTGGACCAGCTCGACAAGATCGCGCTGTCCTTCCTGGTCGACGACCTCGAGGTGCGACGCGGCGGCTGCGCGGCCAACATCTGCTTCGGGCTCGGCAACCTGGGCCTGCGTCCGGTGCTGGTCGGCGCGGTCGGCGAGGACTTCCTGGACTACCGGTCCTGGCTGGTGCGCCACAACGTGGACTGCGACTCGGTGCCCGTCTCGGACAGCAAGCACACGGCCCGGTTCGTCTGCACCAACGACTCGACGATGGCCCAGATCGCGTCCTTCTACGCCGGCGCGATGAGCGAGGCCCGCGAGATCGAGCTGGCCCCGATCGTGGACCGGGTCGGCGGGGCGACGTACGTCCTGGTGGGCCCGAACGACCCCGAGGGCATGCTGCGGCACACCAACGAGTGCCGCAAGCGGGGCTACCCCTTCATCGCCGACCCGAGCCAGCAGCTGGCCTTCGGTGACGGCGACATGATC
>JBDTXF010000721.1:0-1534 GCA_040006355.1 Nocardioidaceae bacterium
GCTCGCGGCTGTCGAGCTCCCACTTCTTGCGGCCGCCGTCGAGCAGCTTGACGTCCTGGTGGCCGTAGAGCTTGAAGTACCAGTAGGCGTAGGCGGCGAACCAGTTGTTGTTGCCGCCGTAGAGCACGACCGTCTGGTCGTCGGCGACGCCCTTGCCGGACAGCAGCTCCTCGAACTGCGCCTTGCTGACGAAGTCGCGGCGGACCTGGTCCTGCAGGTCCGTGGTCCAGTCGAGCTTGATCGCGCCACGGATGTGGCCCTTGTCGTAGGACGTGGTGTCCTCGTCGACCTCGACGAGCACGACCTGCGGGTCGTCGAGGTGCTCCTCGACCCAGTCGGCGTTCACGAGTGCGGTGTCGCGGCTCATGTGCGTTCCTTTCGTTCCCCCGTCACTCCGGGGAGTTGTCAGATGTGGGGTGAGTCAGTGGGACGGTGCGGTGGCGCGACGAGCGAGCAGGTACACCTCGCAGCCGAGACAGAAGCCGAAGGCGCCGTTCAGGAAGGCGGCTGCCAGCGCGAAGCCGGTCGCGACCGCGCCGAGCAGGTCCGCGCCCGACAGGTAGCCCGCCAGCGCCAGCACCGTGAACCCCAGCCCGACCGCCTGCGCGAACCGCGGCGGGGCGGCGTCCTCGAGCTCGCCGGGCGTGCCGAGCCGCGGACGGACGAACCGCTTGAACAGCCAGGCGTACGGCGTGCGCGCGATCCCGGCGCCGGCGCCGATGCCGAACAGCACGAGCTGGACCGCCAGCAGCACCACGGTCAGCGCCGAGGGGCCGACCACCAGGGCCACCGCGAGCAGCACGGTCGTCAGGGTGGCGGCGAAGCGGGGACCGCGCGGGTCGACCCGGTCGGCGCCTGGGTGAACGGCCGACTGCTCGGCGCCGCTGCGGGCGATGGTGGACATGAGGGTTCTCCTGGGTGGATGTCTGACGGCCTGGGGGTGAGGCACGGGCACGTCAGTCAGCACGCTCCACGGCGTCCGGTCGGCTCAGCCGACCAGGGGGAGGTTGCGACGTCCCGTCAGGACATTCGACACAGCGCCGAGCGCACGCGGCAGTGATCCACTGCGCGGCGCTTGGTGAGCATGGTCGAGAACATGACCACGACAGTAGGCGGCGCGAGCGCCCCCATCCCGTGCCGTCCCATCATGTGAGCACTGCGTCCATATGATGAGATCATGCCTGCGCCAGGGCGCTCAGCACCTGGTCCCGGGTCGGCGCACCCGTCGCCCGGGTGACCTCGGCCCCCGACGCGTCGAGCACGATCGTGGTGGGCGTGCGCAGGATGGCGAAGGTGCGTGTCGCATCGAGGTGGTGCTCCGCGTCAATCTCGACGTGGGCCACCCCGTCCACCAGCCGGGTCACCTCGTCGAGCACCCGCCGCGTCGCACGGCACGGCGCACAGAAGGCGCTGGAGAACTGGAGCAGGGTCGCCCGCTCCCCCAGGCGCGAGCCCACACGGGCCACGAGCTCGGCGCCGGCAGGCGTGCCGGCGGCGGCCACGGGGTCGGCCACGGGGTCGGCGACCCGCCTCG
>JBDTXF010000722.1:0-1532 GCA_040006355.1 Nocardioidaceae bacterium
GTCCTCGCGACGCTCAACGTCCGGCAGCTCAACCCTGACACCTACGTCGTCGCCGCAGTCCGTGAGTCGGACAACGTCCAGCTCGTCCGGCAGAGCGGCGCTGATTCGGTGGTCACCTCCTCCGACGCTGTCGGCCGGCTGCTGGGGCTCTCCTCGCTGAGTCCCACGCTCGGTGCGGTGATGGAGGACCTGCTCTCCAACGGCGAGGGGCTCGAGGTCGCCGAGCGGGACCTCCTCGTCCAGGAGGTCGGCAAGCAGCCGCAGTCCCTCCTGGACCAGGTCATCGCGGTGGTCCGCGACGGCACCGTGCACCACTACTACGACCCGGCGGTGACACAGCTGGCGCGCGGCGACCGGCTGGTCGTCGTACGTCCGTCGACCGAGCTGCCGTGGGCGCCGCGACCGGGCACGCACGGCGAGCCCGTCACCATCGACGACGACGACTGAACCGCGGTGCCGAGGCGCGTGCTCCTGCGCCCGGAGACGTGCCGAGGCGCGTCGTGCTGCGTCCAAGGACGTGACCGGGCGACGCAGGAACACGCGCCTCGACAGCACGCGCGGCGCAGGAACACACGCCTCGGCAGGCGGAGTCAGCGGCGTACGAACACCTGTTCGGTTGTGTGTCATGCTGGAGTGATGGCCGGAGGCATGGGTGGACGTGGGGGACTGCCGATGTCCAGCCGGGTCCGGCTGGGTGGAGGGCCGGGTGGAGGACTGGGGGGAGGGCCGAGTGGAGGACTGGGTGGAGGACTGGGCGAGGACTGCCCGGCCCGGCACTGCTGGGTGGCCGGGGCCGTCGACGAGTCCGGCGTCAAGCGTCCGGGACTCCTGGTCGAGTGGCGTGCCGCCGCGGACGGCTGGGAGGGCCGGGTGGTGTACGTCGCCCAGCTCCGGACGGGCGGCTGGGCCCTCGTCGAGGAGTGGATGCCCTCATCGCTGCTCACGCCCCGGTGAGTCGTGGCGGTGAGTCGTGGCGGTGAGTCGTGGCGGGTGAGTCACCACCGGGGAGCAGCGAGGCGCCCCGCCGGACCTGGGGGATTGAGGCGGGGCGCCTCGTGGAGGAGCAGCTGCTGCGCGCATCCTCCGTGGCCATTTTGACCCACTCGCCACCAGCGCCTCCGACAGGGCTAGACAACCTACGTCCTCAGGTGGCCGCGGAGTCCCAGGTCACCCGACCCGTGCTGGCTCACCCCACAGAGAGGCCGGAATAAGGGAACCGCGAGGGGCAGGATCCCCCGCATGTGTGGGTTTCGTGGCATCTGGTCGCCCCGTCGTCGTGGTGAGTGGCTAGACATGGGGAGGTGGCGCTGGCGGTTCCCGACCGTGCCGTGGTGTGCTCGGCGGGTCGACTGACGCGGACCCCGTGGGCCGATGTGCGACGCGACCAGGCCACCTGCTCACCTCGGTCGCAGCGCTGGGCAACGTCTCGGTCGGGTCCGACACTCCGCTCGCTCCGGGACGCGCGTCCGCTCCCCGCCCGGGACGGCTTTGCCCCCTTCCCGGGCGGGGAGACCCGGCACACCGCACCCGGA
>JBDTXF010000723.1:0-1529 GCA_040006355.1 Nocardioidaceae bacterium
GGAAGGGTGGGGTACTCCTCGACCGGCATCGTCTGCAGGCTGAACCGGGCCGAGCCGCAGGTCAGCGACACCTTGGCGCCCTCGATGGACATCTCGACCGGCTTGTTCGGCAGGCTGCGGCAGATGTCGGCGAGCAGCCGCCCGGACACCAGCGCCCTGCCCTCGTCCTGGACCGAGGCCGGCAGCGTGGCGCGGGCCGAGGTCTCGTAGTCGAAGGTGGACAGCTGGAGGCCGTCGCCGCCCTCGACGGTCTCGATCAGCAGGCCGGCGAGCACCGGCACGCTCGGTCGAACGGGCAGGCTGCGGGCAGCCCACGCGACCGCGTCGGCGAGGACGTCGCGTTCGACGGTGAACTTCACGGGTGCATCACTGGGCTGAGCCTCCTGCGCTGAGTCTCCGGGTGGAGCATCCTGCCATGTGCCTGAGCGGGCCGGCCACGGCGACCGCTGCTGCGGTTCGTGTCGTCGTCGGCTCTCGGTGCCTTCGTCCCCAGGTCGGAGCCGGGGGTGATGGTTGCCGATCGCCTGGATAGTTGTCGTTCAGTGGTGTGAGCAGGTGCGGTGGATACTGTGGACAACCATCGTTCCCGCAGGTCAGAACCGGTGCGGCCGTCCCTGCCGCCTGTGGACGCCCGGGGGACAAGCTGCATCGCCCCGGGGACGGCGGCCGCCGTACGTCGTGCCGCGCGAGGTTGTGCACAGGGCTGGGGACCGGGAATGACAACCTTCCCCAGCCTGGTCCCCAGCCTCGTCGCGAGCCAGATGCCCCGCCGGCGGTCCGGTCGACGGCGGCGCTCATGCCTGGCGGGCCTGCTGCTTGATCCGGTTGGTGAGCTCGGTGACCTGGTTGTAGACGCTCCGACGTTCGGCGAGCAGCTGACGGATCTTCTTGTCCGCGTGCATCACCGTGGTGTGGTCGCGGCCGCCGAACTGCTGGCCGATCTTGGGCAGCGAGAGCTCGGTGAGCTCACGGCACAGGTACATCGAGATCTGCCGGCCGGTGACGAGCACCCGGCTGCGGCTCGGGCCGCAGAGGTCGTCGATGGAGAGCCCGAAGTACGCCGCGGTCTGGGCGATGATCAGCGCCGCGGTGATCTCGGGCTCACCGCCCTCGGGGATCAGGTCCTTCAGCACGATCTCGGCGAGCGTGAGGTCGACCGGCTGCCGGTTCAGGCTGGCGAACGCGGTGACCCGGATCAGGGCCCCCTCGAGCTCCCGGATGTTGGTCTGGATCTTGCTGGCGATGAACTCCAGGACGTCCGGCGGAGCGGTCATCCGCTCAGTGGCGGCCTTCTTGCGCAGGATCGCGATGCGCGTCTCGAGGTCGGGCGGCTGGACATCGGTGATCAGACCCCACTCGAACCGGTTGCGGAGCCGGTCCTCGAGCGCCTCGAGGCGTTTGGGCGCCCGGTCGGAGGTGATCACGATCTGCTTGTTGGCGTTGTGGAGGGTGTTGAAGGTGTGGAAGAACTCCTCCTGGGTCTGGATCTTGCCTTCCAGGAACTGGATGTCGTCGATCAGCAGCACGTC
>JBDTXF010000724.1:0-1526 GCA_040006355.1 Nocardioidaceae bacterium
GACAACCCGAACTGGCCCACGACCATCTTGCCCTCGGGGTCCCCGATCAGCGGGAACTCGTCGTGCTGCTCACGGATGCCTGGCGACAGGGCGGTGCGGAAGAGCACCTCGTCCATCTCGTAGCGCGCGTTGCGCAGCCCGTTCTCGATGAGGTCCATCGTCACGACGTCGACCTCGACGGTGTTCAGCGGGTCAGTCGCGGTCTCGATGAGACGTGCCATGGCTCAGCCCTCCGGGGTGTGGGTGGTGTTGGTCGGTCGGATCAGCAGGCTCCCGCTCGGGTGCACGGTGGCGGCATGCCCGGGGAGCACGAGGGTGGTCGAGTCCATCTCGGTGACCACGGCGGGCCCCTCGACGACATTGCCGGCTTCCAGGAGCGCCCGGTCGTAGAGCCCGGCGTCCACGTGTGCGCCGTCCACCCAGATCTGGTGCCTACCCAGCAGGGCCCTCGCCGGGGACGGACCGCCCTCGGCCAGGGTCGGGGCCGTGACGTCGGGCCGCGGACCGCTCGCCGTGGCGCGGACCGTGACCAGCTCGTGCTCGGTGCTCAGCAGGAAGTTGAACAGCCTCTCGTGCTCCACATCGAAGGCGGCTCGCAGCGCAGTCAGGCCGCCACCCTCCCCGTCGAAGCTGGAGATGTCGATGACGACGGGGATCTCGAAGCCCTGCCCGTGGTAGCGCAGGTCGGCCGAGTAGGTGATCGCGTGGTCTTGCTCGGGGATCCCGCCCGCCGTCAGCGAGGTCCGGGCGTCGGCAGCGAGCTCGTCCAGCATGGTCTTCAGGCTGTCGTCCGAGAGCTCGCCGAAGCGGCGGACCAGGGTGCGCACGGACTCGTCGCGCATGCTCGTGGTCGCGTCGCCGTAGGCGCACAGCACACCCGGCGACGGCGGGATGATGACCGGCCAGGCCCCGGTGAGCCTGCCCAGTGCGTTGGCGTGCAACGGTCCGGCCCCGCCGAACGCCACCAGCGCGAAGTCCCGGGGGTCGAAGCCCTGCTGAATCGAGACCAGCCGCAACGCGCCGAACATGTTCTCGTTGACAATGTCCACGATGCCGGCAGCCGCAGCTTCGACCGAACCGAGGGCGGTGGCGTCGGCGATGGACTTGACCGCTGCGTGTGCGGCGTCCCGGTCCAGGGAGATCTCCCCGCCGGCCAGCGAGGAGGGCAGGTAACCGAGCACGACGTTGGCGTCGGTGACGGTGGGCTCGGTGCCCCCCGCGCCGTACGACGCCGGGCCCGGCGCCGCGCCCGCAGACTGGGGCCCGACCCGCAGCGCCTGGGTCAGCGGCGGCACGTGGGCGATGGAGCCGCCGCCCGCACCGACGGTGCGCACGTCCACCGAGGTGGCCCGGACCTTGAGGTCACCGACAGTGGTCTCCCGACCGATCCGCGGCTGGAGGTCCTGCACAAGCGCCACGTCCGTGGAGGTGCCACCCATGTCGAAGGTCAGGAAGTCGCGGAAGCCGGCCTGCTCCGCAACCCAGACGGCACCGGTGACACCGCCGGCCGGCCCGGACAGCAGCAG
>JBDTXF010000725.1:0-1524 GCA_040006355.1 Nocardioidaceae bacterium
TCTGCGAGAGGTAGGGGTTCGAGATGCCCACGGCCGCCGCGAGCTGGCGCATGGGCAGCTCGGCGAGCTCACGCTGGGCCCGGATGATCCGTCCGAGCATCTGCTGAGGAGACTCCGCATCGGCCATGCACGCAGCGTAGTCCCGAAGACCCCGTCCCCGTCAGCGCGCGATCGGGCGCACAGGGAGGACCGTCCGGCCCCACGTCGAGTTGACGACGCCGGCGGCCGAGCCGTACCAGGCGCACACGGCCGCTGCGAGTCCGACGAAGCCACCCAGGTGCAGGACGGTGCTGCTCTCGGCGAACTCCCCGATGGTCAGCAGGGCGAACGTCACCAGGACCGTGCCGAAGATCGCGATCAGCGCCACGTTCGTCCTGAGCGCAGCCACGGTCATGTAGCAGGTGAAGATCGTCCACGTGAGAAGAAAGATGCCGGTGGCGACATGTGCGTCGGCCGGCGGCAGGGTGGCGGCGATGTACTTCGCGTAGACGAAGTAGGAGATCCAGAAGGCGCCGTACGACGTGAAGGCGACGGCCCCGAACGTGTTGTCGTTGCGGAACTCCCACATCCCGGCGAGGAGCTGCGCCAGCCCCCCGAAGATCAGCGCGAAGGGGAGCACGACGGCGACCAGCGCCGGGGTCCCCACCAGACCGGCGTTGAAGAGGCTGAGCACGAAGGTGGTCCCGGCGAACGCGGCCAGCCCGAGCGGGGCCGGGTCGGCGATGGGCACGCCGCGATCCGCGGGCGGCAGCAGCAGCGCCGTCGCCGCGGGGTCGTAGAGGGTGCTCGGCACTTCGACGGGGACGGGCGGTTCGATGGTGGCGGTCATGAGCTCTCCCTGATTGTCGTGGACGGGACTGTTGGTGTGGCGGCTGCCGGGGGACTCGGTCCGGCGGCTGGTCGTGCGCTAGCCCTGGATGCGGCTGGAGTGTCCGGCCCACTCCTTCTCGCGCAGCTCGAACTTCTGGATCTTCCCGGTGGACGTGCGGGGCAGGTCGATGACGAACTCGATCTCCTTCGGCACCTTGAAGCGGGCGATGTGGACCCGCAGGTGGGCGATCAGCTCGGCCTCGGTGACGACCGAGCCAACCTGTCGGATGACGAAGGCCTTCGGCCGTTCACCCCACTTCTCGTCGGGGATGCCGATGACGGCGGCGGCGAGGACGTCCGGGTGGGACTCGATCGAGTGCTCGATCTCGATCGTGGAGATGTTCTCCCCGCCCGAGATGACGATGTCCTTGGCCCGGTCGCGCAGCTCGATGTAGCCATCGGAGTGCTGCACGCCGAGGTCACCCGAATGGAGCCACCCGCCGCGGAAGGCCACCTCGGTGCCCTCCTCGTCGTCAAAGTAGCCGGCCATCACGTTGTTGCCTCGCATCACGATCTCGCCCATCGTGCGGCCGTCACGCGGCACGTCGTTCATGTCCTTGTCGACCACGCGGACGGGGTCCGACTGGATCATCGCAACTCCCTGCCGTGCCTGGCGGCGGGCTTGGTCGGCCGGGGGCAGGACCGACCACTCGG
>JBDTXF010000726.1:0-1523 GCA_040006355.1 Nocardioidaceae bacterium
GACGGGGGAGATCTGATGGAGCTCGACCCGGCGGGCATGACGCCGGTCATCAACCTGGCAACGTGAGCGCGGCTTGAGGCACGTCCGCAGAAGCCGCGTTGTCCGCGTCAGCGCGCGCGGATCTGCCGCTCTGCGCCCATCCGCACATGCCGCAGATAGCGTGCGCTGCGGCCATCCGGACATGCCGCGGAGAGCACGGTCCCCGATGACTCTGAGTGAGCAGGGTGGTCTGTTCTTGCATGCGACCTTTGATAATGAAGATGGATATGTCCTTGGACGGCTTCGTGGGGCAGCCCGACGAGGTGCCTGCGTGGCCGATGAGCTTCTACGACGACGAGTTCGGCGCCGAGATCCTCGACCTGATCAGCAGTGCGGGCGTGCACGCGATGGGCCGTGGCGCCTACCAGGAGATGGCGCCGTACTGGCAGTCCTCGACCGAACCCTTGGCCAAGCCGATGAACGAGATTCCCAAGGCGGTGTTCTCACGAACACTGACCGAGGCGACCTGGCCCGAGTCGACGATCTATGAAGACCTCGAGAGCGGCATGGCCGAGCTCAAAGCGCAGGAAGGCGGGCCTATCCTCACGTATGGCGGCGCCACCTTCGCCCAGGAGCTGACTCGACTCGGACTCGTCGACGAGTACCGCATCAACGTCCACCCCATCGCCTTCGGCAAGGGCTACCGGCTCTTCGGTGGACCGGTGGACCTTGTGCTGCAGAACGTGCGCCGGTTCGGCGCTGGCTCTGTCGCCTACACCTACGCTCCCGGCTGACCCGAACCAGTCACTGGGACGAGCGAATCCGGCGCTGCCGCCGCCGAACGTCCGGATCTGCCGCTGGATCCGGGCGTTGGGAAGTTACGTCTAGCCGCGTATGACTGTCATGCGCGGCGCCGGCGCCGGTCGCACCCCGCGGGTCAGCGCGAAGTCATGGCCGCCGCCCCGGCTCAGAGTGAGTTCCCTCGTGGAGCACGGACATCGCCTCGTCTTCCTCCTAGACGTGTCGGGCCGGTGCGCCAACAGCGATGCGGCAGGCTGAAACGTGTCGCAGACCTGTCGGAAGGCTCTGCGCTCAAAGCGTGTACGCCGTATCAGCGCAGGTCAGGGGGGCTGAAACGGGCCGCCGGCGAGACCCACCCGACGACGCCATGACACCGGGTGAATTGCGAGCGTCATGCGACCGAAATTGACGCGTTTGCGTGACGCGTCTGCGTTGCTGAGCATTCTGTATGCGGCATAAGCGCAGGTCAGAGGGGGTGTCGCAAGAGCCGCCTGTCGGAATCGAACCGACGACCTTCTCTTCACGTAATCCGGTATCGAGTCACACCGTGTTGCGCCCGGATGCGCCGTTCTGAGCGTGGAGCGCTCGATCACAGGGGAGCATCCCGGACCAGGCGAGCACACCCTGGCGCGCTCAATCGTGTCACAAACGTGGCGCCGCATCGCCCCTCTCGCCATGGCGGGCAGCCTCCCGACCGCCTGTCCGCAGCGTTGGTTCTCCCGCCTTCGCTGTCGAAGATATGC
>JBDTXF010000727.1:0-1511 GCA_040006355.1 Nocardioidaceae bacterium
CGCGACAGTCAGGTCGCTCTCAGGTTCCCCAGCCCATATTGAGATCATGACGTCCACCCTCGAGCGGCCGAGCCGCCCACCCGCCGGCCGGCAGGGGACCCTGGCCGGGCCCGGAACGGACCGGCCCATGTCGTGGGTGCAGGAGCACGCGATCGGACTGATCGCTGCGTCGGCAGTACTACTGAGGCTCCCCCTGGTCGGGATCGCACCCGGTGCCGACGAGGCCGGGTTCCTGATGGTCGCCCGACAGTGGCAGCCGGGGGGGACGTCGCTCTACGGGGGCTACTGGGTCGACCGACCCCCGATGCTGATCTCGATCTTCCGGGTGGCGGCACTGTTCGGCGGCCTCGTCCCGCTGCGCCTGATCGGTTGCCTGGCGACGGCTCTCGTGGTCCTCGGCGTCGCCCACGTCGCACGCCGGATCGCTGGTGCGGGCGCAGCGCCGTGGGCGGCGCTCACCGCGGCGGCGCTGTGCGTGACCCCCATGACGGGCTCCCTGGAGGTCAACGGCGAGCTTCTCGCCGCGCCGTTCGTGGTGTGGGGCATTGCCGGGGTCCTGGTCGGCATCGACGGTGCCGCGAGGTCCGAGCGACTGAGGCGTCGTGCCCTCTGGTCGACCTTCGGGGCCGGGGCCGCAGCAGTGGCCGCCCTGCTCGTCAAGCAGAACTTCGCAGACGTCGGACTCTTCGTCGTGGCCGCCCTGGTGATCGCGGTCGTTCGGCGTCAGCTCTCCACCCGCCAGGCAGCGCGACTCGCCGGAGCCTTCACCGGCGGAGCCGTCACGTGCCTGGTGGTGGTCTCCGGATGGACCGTGCTGCACGGCACTTCCCTCAGCGGCGTCTTCAACGCGATGTACCCGTTCCGGGTCGAGGCCGGCCGGGTGATGGCCGTATCGACCAACCCGGCACCAGCCGGGCGGCTGTGGCATCTCATCGGAAGCTGGGTCATCAGCGGGATCGCCCCGCTCACTGCCCTCGGAGCCTGGGCGCTGGTCTCCCGCCGCGAGCGCGCGACGTGGCTCTGGCCGCTCGCAGTCGTGCTGCTCTTCGACATGGCCTCCGCCCTCATCGGAGGCAACTACTGGTCGCACTACCTGATGCAGCTGGTCATCCCGGTCTCCATCGTCGCCGGCGTGCTGGTCGCTCGGCGTCAGCCTGGCATGCGGGCACTGCTTGCGGCTTTGGGTGTCGTCGCCGTCATGGCCTGGGTCGTCGCCCCGCCCGGTCCCGCGGCCTCATCGGGATCGCCTCTGGGCCATGCCGTCGGTGCCGCAGCCCAGCCGGGAGACACCGTCGTGACGGTCTACGGCCACAGCGACGTGAGCTGGGCGACCGGACTGTCCTCGCCGTACCCGTACCTGTGGAGCCTGCCCCTGAAGACCCTTGACCCGCAGCTGCACCAGCTGGACACCGTGCTCACCGGGCCCGACGCACCCACCTGGTTCGTGACCTGGGCGCACGTCTCCTCCTGGGGCGTCGACAGTACGGCGACCGGGCAGCTGCTCGCCGAGC
>JBDTXF010000728.1:0-1508 GCA_040006355.1 Nocardioidaceae bacterium
GAACTCGACCTGCTTCCCGGCATCCGGCTTCTTCCAGCGCTAGGTCACACACCAGGAACGCAGGTCGTGGTGGTCGAGACCGGCGGACGTTCTCCAGCCGTCATCTGTGGCGATGCAGCGCTGTGGTTCGTTGAGCTGAACGAACCGCGCACCGAAGGACAGCAGCGAGTCCGCGCTCAATTCCACGGAGGTGAGGCTCGCGCACGCGCACGAGCCCTGGCAACCCGACGTCGCCCACGCCAAAGACCAGACCCTGGCGAGTTTCCAGTCCGTTCGCGGGGACAAGACACGGGCCGGTGCGGTCGCGCTCCTGCAGCGCTTCATCGACGTGATCAACGCCCAGGACCTTGACCGCGCTCTGGTCGAGATAGTCGCCGAGAACCTCGTCGAGCTGAACCCGCTCCCGGGCCAGGGCCCCGGCCGGGCCGGCCTGGCCGACGTCCTCGCCATGATGTTCGCCGGCTTCCCGGACCTGCGCTGGACGCTCCACGACACGCTCGTCGAGAGCCGCATCATCATGGACATTGCCGGGCTGCTCGGCCAGCTCGGTGTCCTCCCAGCCCACGCAGCAGCCTGACGACGCCTGACCCGCCTGCAGAGCGCAACGTCTCCGGAACGGAGGGCGGCCAACCCCACGAGGTCGAGATCCCGCTGGGCGCCGAGGCTCCGGCACCGAGGAGGCTATCGGATGGCAGTTCATCAACCCACCCTCCCGGCAACCCTGTGCGTCAATCTGGGCTACAGACGCGGGAGGTATGACCGTGTGGGCCGCACTTGCTGCGACCATCCCGGACGGCATACGGAGACAGCCGGAATCCCAAGGATCGATGCACGCCCGACGAGCACCTTCTCCCAGAACTCGCAATCGAACCACCGACCCCGTAAGCCAGGATCGAGGTCTGGGACCGTCGGCTGAGGGCTGGAGCAGCGCACATGGCGACTCCGGCGCAGAGTTCAGCTCGGCCCTCTGGGCGGTCCTACCTGTTGCCGAAGCCAAGGACCAGGGTGGTCGCCGGGTCTGCGATGAACTCGTCGACCACGTCGAGGCGCAGACCCTGCCAGGCATCGGCAGCAAACCGGACCTCGGCGGCCGCATGTGCCAACGATGCCGCGATCTTCCCCATTTCAGCGAGCATGGCACGCGGTCTTGGGCTCGGGGGAGCTACGCACAGCCTTGGGCTCCGGCGTGGTCCGGCTTCTTGGCGTGACGCGGCCCGGCGCCTGACCGAAGTCCCGCCTCGGCATGGCGTGCGATCGCGCCGAGGTGACTAGCTGCCAGTCTCGCCGGGAGTTGGCATCGCGGCACGTACGTACTCGTTGGGCGACCTGGAGAATTGTGCGCCACCCAGGGGAGTCGGGTCGATGCATAGTCGGTGAGAGGACGCGGGCTGTAGCAGTGAGGTGTCAGGGGGACCGCCACGCCGGCCGTTGCTGTTACCGAGCTCGTCAAACGGGGAGGGCGGCCCTTCCCGTAGCGTAGGTCGCCGTTGGTCTAGTCGGGCGGCCCC
>JBDTXF010000729.1:0-1508 GCA_040006355.1 Nocardioidaceae bacterium
TCGACCAGCTGCCCGACGCCAAGGTGCTCTTCCTCCCCGACCAGCACCTCGGCCGCAACACCGCCGTCCTCGAGCTCGGCATCCCGCTCGAGCAGTGCGTGGTGTGGAACCCGCACAAGCCCGGCGGGGGGCTCACCGCCGCCGAGCTGCGGGACGCCCGGGTGATCCTGTGGAAGGGACACTGCTCGGTGCACGGCCGGTTCACCGCGCAGTGCGTCGATGACGTCCGCGCGCGGGTGCCGGGCGTGCAGGTGCTGGTGCATCCCGAGTGCACCCACGAGGTGGTCACCAGGGCCGACCTCGTCGGCTCCACCGAGTTCATCATCAAGACCGTCGAGGCGGCCCCGCCCGGGTCCTCGTGGGCGATCGGCACCGAGCTCAACCTCGTGCAGCGGCTGGCGAACGCTCACCCGGAGCAGCAGATCACCTTCTTGGACAAGACCGTCTGCTACTGCTCGACGATGAACCGGATCGACCTGCCGCACCTCGTCTGGGCGCTGGAGAACCTCGTCGCGGGCACCGTGGTCAACCGGATCTCGGTCGACCCCGAGACCGAGCGCTGGGCCAAGGTGGCCCTGCAGCGGATGCTCGACCTGCCGGCCCGCGTGGCCGCCAGGGACTGAGCGCCCTCACACGCCGGGTGCGCCCCACAGCGGCATCCAGCGGTTCAGCTGGGGCTCGACGGGCAGGTCGCTCTTGAGCAGGTCACGCACCTGGATCTCGAGCAGGTTGTCGCGCTGCTGGGGACCGGTCGGAGCGAAGGGGTAGAACGTGCCCTGCTTGTAGAGGTAGACCAGCCCCAGCCGGCGCCCCGACTGGTCGGTGAACCCGACCAGGGAGCAGAGCAGGCTGGACCCGAACCCCTGGGCCTCGAGCGAGGTGTTGACGGTGTGCAGGTCGGTGACCAGCGCAGCCAGGTCGTCGGGGCCCTGCCGGGCGAGCAGCCAGGTGAAGCCGAAGCTGTCGGTGCTGACCTCGACGTCGGGATCGTCGTCGTTGTCGAGCAGGGTGACCACGTCGCGCTGGGTCTGAGCGAACGCCGCACCCTCGGCCGCCCGGAAGCAGACCGACCCCGTCCCGGTCGGGGAGAAGTCGGCGGCGGTCTGCAGGGTCACCGCCGCGGCGGGCAGCGAGAACAGCGCGTCGAGGTTGGCGCTGACCGGCTTGGTCTTGCCGGTCAGGGCGTCCCACAGACCCATCGGGCGGCTCTCAGCGGCCGAGGCCGGGGCCGGAGAAGCCACCGTCCATCGGCTTGCCGAGCTCGGCGGACACCTTCGCGAGCTGCTCGAGGCGCTGCTCGAGGGAGGGGTGCGTCGAGGTGAGGGTCCGCAGGCCCATCCCGCTGATCGCCGGTGCGATGAAGAAGGCGTTCATCGACTGGGTCTCGCGGAGGTCCTTGCTCGGGATGGAGGCGATCTGGCCGCTGATCTTGGTCAGCGCGCTGGCCAGGGCGGCCGGCTTCTGGGTGAGATAGGCGCCGGACCGGTCGGCGCACAGCTCGCGGTAGC
>JBDTXF010000730.1:0-1504 GCA_040006355.1 Nocardioidaceae bacterium
GATGTCGAACGCCGGCGGGTCCTCTCCGAGCAGCCAGTTGGAGACGACGTAGGCGAAGATCAGGTCGTTGGGGCGCAGGGCGTCGAAGGTGCCCGCCATCTGGTCGGCCTCGAGGAAGCCGGTGCGTGCCATCTGCTGCTCGAGCCGTGCCACGGAGCGCTCGTCGGTGAAGACACCCAGGGCGCCTGGCTCGCTGTAGTCCAGCAGGGTGTTCAGGAGCGTGATGGTCCCGAGCCGGGCCGGTCTCTGCTGAGCGAGGTAGGCAGCGGTCATGGCAACCATGGCGCCACCGATGCACAGCCCGATGAGATCGACGACCTGAGTGCCGGTGATCTCGGCGATCACGTCGATGGCGGCCAGTGCGCCGCGGGTCAGGTAGTCGTCCATCGTCACGTCGCGCAGCGACTCGTCGGCGTTGCGGTAGCTGATCACGAACACGGTCCGCTCGTGCTGGACCGCCCACTCCAGGAGGCTTCGCCCCGGAGCGAGGTCCATCACGTAGTACTTGTTGATCCAGGGCGGGACCGCCAGCAGGGGTACGGCGTGCACCTTCTTCGTCTGTGGCGCGTACTGGATCAGCTCCATCAGGTCGTTGCGGAAGACCACCGTGCCGGCCGTCGCGGCCAGGTTGGTCCCGAGCTCGAAGCCTCGGTTGTCCACCTGCCGCGGCTTGCCCCCGTTGGTCGCAAGATCACGCACGAAGTTGCCGAAGCCCGCCACGACGCTCCGGCCGCTGGTCTGGGCCGCTCGACGGATCGCGGCGGGGTTGGTGAGGAGGAAGTTCGTCGGAGACAGGGCGTCGGACATCATCTGCCAGGCCAGGCGCGCCTTCGCGTCGACCACCGGGTCCTTCGACCCGGCATCCAGCACGTCGTCGCCGAGGCGGCACGCGGCGGCGTAGGCCCCGTGCAGGACGACGAACGCCGGGTTCTCCGACCAGGCCGCGTCGGCGAAGCGCTTGTCCGGACGCAGGCCGGCGGGCGGGGTCGCCTTGGCGCCGAACAGTCGGCTGATCGCCGTCGGCCCCAGCTTGGCCATGCTGCCGGCGTAGGTGAGGCCGGCCGCGGCGAGGTCGTGGGGATGGCGGACCGACCGGGTCATCGCACCGGCCAGTGCCTTGCCGAACTCGGGTGCGTCGGAGTCCTCGAACAGCCCGTCCTGGCCCCCCGTCGCGCGAACGTCTGCGCCGGGGGCGCGCCCCGTCGTCACGTCGTCGCCGCTGAGGGTCCCGTGTAGTAGCGCAGCAGGACGTCGGCCACGCAGCACGGCTTGGCCTGTCCGGCGACCTCGTAGACGAGGTGCAGACTCGCCTGGACCCCGCCCGTGAAGTCGACGACGCTGTTGAGGCCGACCTCAGCGCGGACCTCGGCACCCAGCGGAAGCGGTGCGGGGAATCGCACCCGGTCGACGCCGTAGTTGACGACCATCACGGCGTCGGGAACCTCGAAGACCTCATCGACGAGCGAGGTCGCCAGGGACAGCGTCAGGTAGCCGTGCGCGATCG
>JBDTXF010000731.1:0-1503 GCA_040006355.1 Nocardioidaceae bacterium
GGCACGTCGGTGACGACCTGGTCGGCCCGCACCACGCAGACGTGCAGGTCGGGCACCAGGGTGAGGGCACGACGACCCTCGCCGGCACCGTGCGAGAGCACGATGGTCCCGGTCGCAGCGATGCCGACGGTCGCCGCGGTCACGACCGCGTCCACGGCGTCGAGGTCGGTCGAGGTGAGCCCGTCGTCGGCGACCGCGCCCGGCACCTGCCACGGCAGGCCGTCCGGCACCACCGTGCGGGCGCCCGCGGGGAGCGCGGCGGCGATGGCGCCCTCGACCTCGTCCGGACCGCAGCGCACCACGACCGCGCGGTAGTCCTCGACGCGCTCGGCGAACAGGTCCACCGTGGCCGCGTCCGCGGGGGCGGTCTCCCGGTAGGAGCGTGGGACGGTCACCGGCGAGGTGTCCGCGGCGGCGAGGGCGCGGCGTACGGCGGCCAGGATCTGCTCGCGGGCGCCCGGCTCACTCATCGCGGCCGCCGGTGCGCTTCCACCAGGCCCGGAACGACTCGGCGGGCGGCAGCGGCAGGTCGCGGGCGTCGGTCCAGGCGGCCCCCGGTCCGGGGAGCCGGCCGAGCAGCCGTCTCCCGCCCGGGAGCGTACGGCGACCGGCACGGCCGAGCACCCGGCCGACCAGCCCGGAGGCCCTCTCGGCGAGGGCCAGGCGTGACCCCGACCCGAAGGCGAACGCCATCGACCTCATCGCGACCGCCTCGGGCTTCGGCAGCCCGGACCGGTGCGCGTCGACGACCTGGGCGCGCAGGTCCACGAGCACCGAGGGGATGTCGATGCGGACCGGGCAGGCCTCGAAGCAGGCGCCGCACAGCGACGAGGCGTAGGGCAGCGAGTCGGTCTGCTCGTCGACCCCGACGCCCTTGAGCAGCGGGTTCAGGATCGCGCCGATCGGACCGGGGTAGACCGAGCCGTAGGCGTGCCCACCGGTGCGCTCGTAGACGGGACAGACGTTGAGGCAGGCCGAGCAGCGGATGCAGCGCAGCGCCTGGCGGCCGACCTCGTCGGCGAGCGCCCGGGTGCGGCCGTTGTCGAGGAGGACGACGTGGACCTCCCCAGGTCCGTCGGCGCGACCGTCGGCATCTGCGCTGACGCCCGACCAGGTGGAGGTGTAGGGGTTCATCCGCTCGCCGGTCGAGGACCGCGGCAGCAGCTGGAGGAAGACGTCGAGGTCGTCCCAGGTCGGCACCACCTTCTCGATGCCGACGACGGTGACCAGCACCTCGGGCAGGGTCAGGCACATGCGGCCGTTGCCCTCGGACTCGACCACCACCAGGGTGCCGGAGTCGGCGACCGCGAAGTTCGCCCCCGAGACGCCGACCTTGGCGCGCAGGAACTTCTCGCGCAGGTGGGCGCGCGCCGCACCCGCGAGGTCGGCCGGCTCGTCGGTGAGGTCGTCGGGCGCGGCCCTGCCGGCCGCAGCCATCCGGGTCCGGAAGATCTCGCGGATCTCGGCCCGGTTGCGGTGGATCGCCGGCACCAGGATGTGGCT
>JBDTXF010000732.1:0-1502 GCA_040006355.1 Nocardioidaceae bacterium
TCGTCACCACCAGGATGTTCGAGGCCGCGGTCATCGCCATCGGTGTCGTGAGCCTCTTGACCGTCGTGTCCCTGCGACAGCCCGGTGCCACCGGGGCCGAGGCGGGCTCGCTGGTGGTGACCGGGCACGCGCTCGTCGCGGCGTACAACTGGGTGTTCCTCGTCGGACCCAACCTGATGCCCGCCGTGAACGGGGTGCTGCTGGGCACGTTGATGTACAAGTCCGGCCTGGTGCCCAGGGCCATCCCGTTGATGGGACTCGTCGGAGGGCCCTTGCTGCTGGCGGTCACCCTCGCGTCGATGCTCGGCATCACCCACCACGGGTCCGCCTGGTGGGCCGTGACCGCGCCGATCTTCTTCTGGGAGCTGTCACTCGGTCTCTACCTGACCTTCAAGGGCTTCAAGCCCTCCGCGGTCACCACGCTGATGGCCCGCGCATGATCTCCATCGAGTCCGTCACCAGGACCTACGGTGACTTCACCGCGGTCGACGACGTCAGCTTCACCGCCCGGCCCGGCCGGGTGACCGGCTTCCTCGGTCCGAACGGCGCCGGGAAGTCCACCACCATGCGGATCCTCGTCGGTCTGACGACGGCCACCTCGGGAGCTGCGACGGTTGCCGGGCGGAGGTACGTCGACCTCCCCAACCCGGGACTCGACGTCGGGGTCCTGCTCGATGCGTCCGCCCAGCACGCGGGTCGCACCGGACGGGAGATCCTGACCATCGCCCAACGGTTCATGGGTCTCCCGCGCGCTCGCGTCGAGGAGATGCTCGCCCTGGTGAGCCTGACGCCACAGGAGGCGTCGCGGCGGGTCCGTGACTACTCCCTGGGGATGCGGCAGCGCCTCGGTATCGCCACCGCCCTGATCGGCGAGCCCGAGACACTGATCCTCGACGAGCCGGCCAACGGCCTCGACCCGGCAGGGATCCGCTGGATGCGCGGCCTGCTCCGCGACTACGCCGACCGCGGTGGCACGGTGCTGCTCTCCTCCCACCTGCTCCATGAGATCGAGGTCATCGCCGACGACCTGGTGGTGATCGGCAACGGTCGCATCGTGGCCCAGGGAGCCAAGGACGACCTGCTTCGATCCGCAGGCTGCGTCCTGCGCGCCCTGGAACCGGATGTCGTCGCACGGGCGCTTCTCGATGCTGGGATCACCTCCACTCCCGTCGGCACGGACGGGCTCCTCGCCCACGCCGAGGCAGCCCAGGTCGGGGTGATCGCGTTCGCCGCCGGCGTACCCCTCCTCGAGCTGCGGCCGGCCGACGGCGCGGGACTGGAGGAGATGTTCCTCGCGCTCACGGCCGACACCCAACGCGACACCACCAGTGGCACCCGCCCAGAAGGAGCAGTCGCATGAGCAACATGGACACCGCAACCGCGCTCGTCTCACCCCCCACGAACAAGTCCACGAGCATCCACCGGGGCATCCCGCTCGGCCGGATCGTCAGCACCGAGCTGCGCAAGATGTTCGACACCCGGTCCGGGTTCTGGCTGATGGC